>NZ_NFJE01000008.1:0-142636 GCF_002159695.1 Collinsella sp. An271
GACTGCGGTGCGCGACCGCCGTTTGCGCTGACAACAACGATTGTCGCCCATCCCGCGGGCATCCGGGGAGGCTCCGACCGATCAGTTATCGGTCATATCTTCTAAGAGCTTTTACTGACCCCCTTTAGCGTGCCAAACGGTCCGTTTTGTGTCATCGGCGCCTCTCGCAAGACGCGGGGGCGCCTGTCGCGCGTTCCCACCGTGCGACAGGCAGATTCCGGGCCCCGTATACGCACGGTGGGGAAGCCGCACCGCAAAACCCCAGGAAAGAGGGTGCCAATATATTCTGAAAACGAATTTGGTATCAAATCGGGAGGTATGCAAGGAAAACGGCTATATCTGACAAGCCTGTGACCTGCGGTTTCTCCGTCCGGTTGATCCCGGAGGCCCCGGGAGGGGCCTCCGATTCGGCCCCAAGCCGTCTTTATTGCCCAAGAGTTGATACCAAATTCAAAACGGGTCTCTCACGTACCTTGATAAAACCTTTTATCAAGGTGCGGTTTCGCACGCGGGCGGATACGCGCACCCGCCATGGAACCGACCGCCACGAACGCAACCGATCAGCGTCTCCTTAGGGATATGCGCGAAATGTCGACGTTCCCACTTCGTCGGGATCGTCGGGCTACAATGGAGCGCGACGAATCCGCGTCTGCGAGGAGGCCCCATGCCCCATACCGTGCTGCCCGATATCCCCACCGGCGAGCTCAAAGAGCGCCTGTCGCGCGTGCGCTACGTGTTCACTGACCTCGACGGCACCATGCTCGCGCCTGGTTCCTGCGCGCTGGCAGATGCCGAGGGGAACCCGTGCATCGACTTCGTCGCCACGTTGCTGGAGCTCAAACGCGCCGGTATCGAGGTCATCCCGTGCTCGGGCCGCAATCGTTCCATGCTGCACGAGGACACGCGTCTGCTCGGTCTGAACTCCTACATCGGCGAGATGGGCGGCCTGCTCATGCTCGACCGCAGCGAAAACCGCTGGGAGTATTTCACCGCCGACATGCCCTTCAATCCTATCTGGGGCTACTCGCCGCATGAGTGCATCGAGGCGACGGGCATTCTCGACGAGTTCCAGAACCGCTGGCCAGGCCTGCTGGAATACCACAACGACATGTCGACCGGCTACAAGCACCGCGAGGTGACGGTGGGCATGCGCGGCGAGATTCCCGACGAGGACGCCTGCGACATCATTCGCCGCTCGGGCGCAGAGCTCGACTGGGGCGACAACGGCTACCTCAACTACATTTCCGCGCCCACCACGCTCAAGCTTCCCGAGGGCGTGAAGGGCCGCGCGTTCAACCTTATGCCGCAGGGCTTGAACAAGGGCCGCGGCATCGAGCGCTTCTGCGAGCTGCGCGGCATCGATCTGTCCGAGACCATGGCTATCGGCGACGCGACCTCGGACTTCCTCATGGCAGACTACTGCGATACGTTCTTTCTCGTCGAGAACGGCCTCAAGAACCCGACGGCCGAAGAGTTCCTGGCGACGCACGACAACGCGTTCGTGACGCGCGGCCGCATCGTCGACGGCTGGGTCCAGAGTATGCGCTGCCTGCTCGCGGCGCTCGCATAGGAGGGGATGCTCAGATGGCGGCTCAAGGAGACAACAGGCCTATCGGCGTTTTCGATTCCGGTATCGGCGGCCTGACGGTGGCGCGCTCGATCGCGACCTCGTTGCCGCACGAGTCCATCTACTATGTGGGCGACACCAAGCGCTGCCCCTATGGCGTGCGCTCGGAGAGCGAGGTGCGCTCATTCGTGCTGCAGGCCGGTCGCTGGCTTGCGGCCCACGACATCAAGATCATGATTATCGCGTGCAACACCGCCACGGCTGCCGGCCTCAAGATCGCGCAGCAGATGCTCCCGGTTCCGGTCATCGGCGTGATCGCCCCGGGCGCCCGCGCGGCGATCAACAGCACGCGAACGCGCAAGGTGGGCGTGCTGGCGACACCGCTCACGGTGCGCACGGGCGCCTATACGCGCGCCATCCGCGACCTAGATGCCGGCGTGTCCGTGTACGGCTGCCCCGCGCCGAGCTTCGTCGAGATTGTCGAGAACGAGCTGGCGACCGGCGCGCACCTGCAGGAGCGCTGGCTGCAAGACGGCGACGTGTTCGACACGCCGGAGAACCGCGAGGAGGTCGCGCGCACGCTCGGCCCCATCTTGGAGCCGGGCATCGGCATCGACACGGTCGTGTTGGGCTGCACGCATTTCCCGCTGCTCGTGAACCCGATTCGCCATGCGCTGGGCGAAGGCGTCCGCGTCGTGTCGTCGGCCGAGGAGACCACGCGCGAGCTGACCGACATCCTGGTCCGCCGCGAGCAGCTGGCGGAAGACAACGTAGTGCCCGAGCACCGCTTCGCGACCACGTCGGACAACATTGCGGAGTTCGCGGCGGCGGGCAGCTTCATCTTCGGCCAGCCGCTCAAGAGCATCGAGCACATCAGCCTGGATGAGCTTGACCGCTACTAACAGCAAGATAATGAGGAGTGCGAGAAACATGGACCACATGGAGATCAACCGCGTCGACGGGCGCGCTGCGGATAAGCTGCGTCCGGTCAAGCTGACGCGCGAGGTCATGAAGCATGCACAGGGGTCGTGCCTGGTGGAGTTCGGAGACACGCGCGTGCTGTGCGCCGCCACCATCGAGGAGGGGCTGCCCGCATGGCGCCGCGCGAGCCGACAGGGCTGGGTGACGGCCGAGTACGCCATGCTGCCCGCGGCCACCGGTCGCCGCAGCCCGCGCGAGCGCGCCAACCGCAAGGGCCGCTCCATGGAGATCGAGCGCCTGATCGGCCGCAGCCTGCGCACGGTCACGAACCTGCGCGCGCTCGGCGAGTACACCGTGACCGTGGACTGCGACGTTCTCCAGGCCGACGGCGGCACGCGCACGGCGAGCGTCACCGGCGCCTGGGTCGCGCTGCATGACGCCCTCATGGCGTGGGTTGAGGCGGGCAAGATCTCGCGCCTGCCGCTCACCGGCCAGGTGGCCGCCGTGTCCATGGGCGTGGTCGACGGGGCCGAGTTGCTCGACCTCAACTACATCGAGGATTCGCACGCCGAGGTGGACATGAACCTCGTGGCGACCGATACCGGCGAGATCGTCGAGATCCAGGGGACGGGCGAGCAGACGCCGTTCGACCGGGCGCGACTGGGCCGCCTGCTCGATCTGGGCGAGGCCGGCATCAAGCAGCTGATCGACCTGCAGAACCGGGTCACCGCGTTTCGCGACGAGGACTGACCGCACGCACACGGCATACCGAGGAGGATGACAGCAACATGGCGCTCGAGAAGATCGACATAGATGAACTGGATCCGGCGCGCACCATCGTGGTGGCGACCGGCAACATGCACAAGCTGACCGAGATCGAGGACATCCTGTCCCGCGTGCTGCCCGACGTGCGCTTCGTGGCGCTCGGCCAGCTGGGCGAGTTCGACGATCCGGAGGAGACCGGCACGACGTTTTTGGAGAACGCCCTCATCAAGGCGGAGGCGGCGGTGGAGCAGACCAGCTTTCCCGCCATCGCGGACGATTCGGGCCTCGTGGTCGACGCGCTGGACGGCGAGCCGGGCGTGTACTCGGCGCGCTACGCGGGCGTGCACGGCGACGACGCGGCAAACAACGCGAAGCTGCTCGAGAACCTGGCCGACGTCGCTGACGGCGAGCGCACGGCGCGCTTCGTGAGCGTCGTCGCCCTGATCGATACGGACGGCCTGGTCACCTACGGCGAGGGGACCTGCGAGGGTGTCGTGGGCCGCGAGGGTCGCGGCACGAACGGCTTCGGGTACGACCCGCTGTTTTTGCCGGACGACACGCCGGGCAAGACGATGGCCGAGCTCACGCCAGCCGAGAAGAACGCCATCAGCCACCGGTTCCATGCGCTCGAGGCCCTGTCCGCCAAGATCTCCGGCGAGGACGAATGAGGGCGGTCGTCCAGCGGGTGACGCGCGCGAGCGTGACCATCGAGGGCGAGCGCACCGCGTCGATCGGGCGCGGGTACCTCATCCTGCTCGGCGTGGGCGCGTCCGACACGCGCGCCGAGGCGGACAAGCTGTGGGGCAAGCTGCGCGGCCTGCGCATCAACGAGGACGCCGACGGCAAGACCAACCTCTCGCTTGCCGACGTGGACGGAGAGGTGCTCGTCGTCTCGCAGTTCACGCTGTACGCCAACTGCCGCCGCGGCCGTCGCCCATCGTTCACGGATGCGGCGGCGCCACAGCTGGCGCGCGAGCTCTACGAGTACTTCGTCGAGTTGGTCCGTGCCGATGTCGAGCATGTGGCGACGGGCACGTTTGCCGCGATGATGCAGGTCGAGCTCGTCAACGACGGTCCTTTCACCATCCTGCTCGATACCGACGATCTGTAGCGCGGTGCTGTATTGGGGGCGCGGCGCGCTCGGGAGGGGTAATGGCCCCGTCCGAACGCGTCGCGCCCCATTTGTCGCTTATTTGTCAAACCCTCCATATCTGCCGCGCTGACGTGCAATGTTGATGCGGGCTTGCTATACTCTGTCCGTTTGTTTGATATCTTGGGACAATTCTGTGCGTAGGCATCGCGCCCGCCTTTTGTCTCTGTAGGAGGCGTTATGGAAGAGCTGGAAGTCAATCACGTCGATGACATCCATGAGAAGTTGACCCAGATGATCGGCCAGCGCGTGAAGGTCAAGGCCAACATGGGCCGCACCCGCGTCGTCGAGCGCATGGGCACCATCAAGACGGTGCACCCTTCCGTCTTTATCGTCGAGGTCGATGAGCGCCGCGGCCGCAAGTCTCGTCAGTCCTACCAGTACGTCGACGTGTTGACGGGAACCGTCGAGCTGTTCGACCCCGAGACGAGCGAGCACCTGTTCACGCCGCTGGGAAATCAGCTCGAGGAGCATTAGACCATGGACGCCCCCTCCTTCATCATGGTGACGGCGCCCGCCAAGATCAACCTGTATCTGGGCGTCCATCCGCGCAAGGACGAGCGCGGCTACCATCGCGTGGACACGGTGATGACCGCGATCGATCTGGCCGACACGCTGGCGATCGCGCCGGCAGACGAGCTCATGGTCCGCACGGTCCCCGAAGCGGGCTTTCCCATGGAGGAGAACACGGCCTATAGAGCCGCCGTCGCGATGGGGGAGGCGTTCGGCCGCGAGCCGCGCTTCACGATCCTCATCGACAAGCACATCCCGATCAAAAGCGGGCTGGGCGGCCCGTCCACCGACGCGGCTGCGACCATCAAGGGGATCTGCCATCTGTGGAAGATCGACCCGGCTGACGAGCGGATCGACCGCGTCGCCCGCTCCATCGGCGCCGACGTGCCGTTTTTCCTCTATGGGCCGCCGGCGTACTTCACCGGGGCGGGCGATATCATGCGTGAGGTCTTCCGGCCGCTGACCGGAACGCCCGTCGCGCTGGTCAAGCCGCTCGACGGCGGCGTGTCGACGGGGGAGGCCTACGCGCATTTCGATGCGGACCCCCAGGATCTGCCCGAACTCGACCCGATGCTTGCGGCCATGCGCGAGCACAATGAGGCGTCGATCTTCGCGCATATCGGCAACAACCTCGCGCCGGCGGCGTGCGCCCTCATGCCCGAGATCGGAACCATCATGGCGTGGATGCGCGAGCAGCCCGGCGTGCGCGCGGTCGAGGTCTCGGGTTCCGGCGCCTCGGTGTTCGCGGTGTGCGATACCCAGATGGCGGCCGAGGCCATCGCGCTCTCCGCGCTCAACGAGCACGGATGGTGGGCCCAGGCGGCAAAAATGGAGAAGTCGGGGCCAAATATCGTTGTTGGGTAGATTTTCCCTAGCATTCGTTTTCGGAGTGTGGTAGGATAATCGAGCTTTCGGGTTGTGGCTCAGTTTGGTAGAGCACCGCGTTCGGGACGCGGGGGTCGCTGGTTCAAATCCAGTCAACCCGACCATTGCATGTGAGGACCGGGGCGAGAGATCGCTCCGGTCTTTTTTGTCGATAGGAGAGGCCCGTGGCCGCCTGCGCGCGGTTTCTCAGCTGCGCGATAAGGGCATGTCATATCCTTGTCAGACGTGTTTCGCGCTCGCGTGTAAAATATGGCGGTGTTGTTTGCGCCACATAGGCGCGGTATACTCTTTCGAGCTGGAAACGCCTTGTCTTGCGAGATGCGGCTTCCATCTCGACTGTACCTGAGTACCGTGGAAGGAAAAGTATGTTCCCTAAGGGTTTTGAGTGGGTTGTCATTCTGATCGTTGCCCTGCTGATCTTCGGCCCCAAGAATCTTCCGAAGCTCGGCGCCTCCCTGGGCAAGACGGTGAAGAACATCCGCGAGGGTATGTCCACCGAGGATGAGGCCACCGAGGAGGAGCCCGAGAGCGAGGAGGACAAGGAGATCCGCGAGCTCGAGGCCAAGCTTGCCGAGGCCAAGGAGGCCAAGGCCAAGAAGGATGAAAGCCCCATCGAGGAGGACTAGCTCAAACCCTGACAATCGGGGTGAGCGATGGCCGGCTGCCCCAGGGCATGCCGGTCATTTCCATGTTATGTGAGGATATCGGCCGCACCGGTGCTGCCGAGCAGACATAGACGAGGAGTTTGTGCGCATGGATGCAAGCGAGATCGTACTGACAGCCGATGGCCGCCAGAAGCTCATCGAGGAGCTTGAGTGGCGCGAGGGCGAGAAGAACAAGGAGATCATCGAGCACATCAAGGAAGCCCGCGCGTTCGGTGACCTTTCCGAGAACGCCGAGTACGATGCCGCCAAGGAGGAGCAGGCCAAAAACGCGGCCCGCATCGCCGAGATCCAGGCCATCCTCGCCAACGCGCGCGATGTCGCCGACGGCGATCACAACCTGATCGTCTCCATCGGCTGCACCGTCTCGCTGGTCGACGGCGACGGCGTCGCCACCGACGTCACGCTCGTGGGTACGACCGAGACCAACTCCCTGGAGCACAAGATCTCCAACGAGAGCCCCGTCGGCCGCGCCATCATCGGCCACGGCGCCGGCGAGACGGTGGAGGTCGTTCTTCCTTCCGGCAAGACCCGCATCTACACCATCACGAACATCACGCGCTAGGAATCACTGATCAATTGCTTTCGCACTCGGGCCTACGCGCCGGGTGCGAGATGGATTGAGCAGCGTTCTTTGGGCTCACGCGGACCCGCGCGCACCTGCCTGCTCGCTCCCTGGGACCGTGCGCCTCAGGGAGCGTTTCACGTTATATAAGAGGAGACACCATGGACCAAACCCAGGTTGATGCGGCTTCCACGCTCAACGACGAGCGTGCGCGCCGTCTGGCCGATCGCGCGGCGCTGTACGCTGCCGGCAAGAACCCGTATCCCGAGCACTCGGATGTCACCGATTACGTGGCTGACATCGAGAAGAACTACGCCGATCTGGCCGACGGCGAGGACACCGCCGATGTCGTGAAGATCGGCGGCCGCGTGGTCGCCAAGCGCGGCCAGGGCAAGATCATGTTCATCGTGCTGCGCGATCCCACCGGCGACATGCAGCTGTTCTGCCGCATCAACGACATGCCGGAAGACGCCTGGGAGCTGCTCGGCGAGCTCGACTTGGGCGACATCGTGGGCGCCGAGGGCGTCGTGGTCCGCACCAAGCGCGGCCAGCTCTCCGTGGCTCCGCGCAAGCTTACGCTGCTGTCCAAGGCCGTCCGCCCGCTGCCCGAGAAGTTCCATGGCCTGTCCGACAAGGAGACGCGTTATCGCCAGCGCTACGTCGACCTCATCGTGAACGCCGACGTCCGCGAGACCTTCGCCAAGCGCTCGCGCATCGTGTCGGCCTTCCGCCGCTACATGGAGGACAACGGCTACATGGAGGTCGAGACCCCCATCCTCCAGACCATCCAGGGCGGCGCGACGGCCAAGCCGTTCATCACGCACTTCAACGCGCTGAACCAGGAGAACTACCTGCGCATCGCCACCGAGCTGCATCTCAAGCGCCTGCTCGTGGGCGGCTACGAGCGCGTTTTCGAGCTCGGGCGCATCTTCCGCAACGAGGGCATGGACCTCACGCACAACCCCGAGTTCACCACCATGGAGGCCTATCGCGCCTACTCCGACCTCGAGGGCATGAAGGAGCTCGCCGAGGGCGTCATCAAGGCCGCGAACGCCGCCGTGAACGAGTCCGAGCAGATCGAGTACCAGGGCACGACCATCGACTTGTCCGGCACGTGGCCGAGCCGTCCCATGACCGAGATCGTCTCCGAGGTCATGGGCCGCGAGCTCACCCTTGACACGCCGATCGAGGAGCTGCGAGCCGCGGCGTCCGAGTGCGGTATCGAGGTCAACTCCGCGTGGGGCCCGGGCAAGCTCATCGCCGAGATCTACGACGAGAAGGGCGAGCCCTCCATCGTGAACCCCACGTTCGTGTGCGATTACCCGGTCGAGGTCAGCCCGCTCGCCAAGCGCCACGAGGACGATCCGCGCCTCACACACCGCTTCGAGCTCGTCATCGCCGGTCATGAGTACGCCAACGCGTTCTCCGAGCTGAACGACCCTGTCGACCAGGCGGAGCGCTTCCGCAAGCAGGTCGAGGAGAAGTTTGCCGGCGACGAGGAGGCCATGGAGTACGACGAGGACTATGTGCGCGCCCTCGAGTACGGCATGCCCCCGGCGGGCGGCATCGGAATCGGTATCGACCGCGTGGTCATGCTGCTCGCCAACCAGGCATCCATCCGCGACGTGCTGCTGTTCCCGCACATGAAGCCCGAGCGCGGTAGCGCCAACGGCGCGGCCGCAGCTCGCGCCAAGGAGGACGAGGAGGCTGCCCAGGCCGCAAGCGTCTATGCTCCCAACAAGGTCCCGACGATCGACTACAGCAAGGTCGCCGTGGAGCCGCTGTTCGCCGACTTCGTGGACTTCGACACGTTCTCCAAGTCCGATTTCCGCGCCGTCAAGGTGAAGGACTGCGTGGCCGTGCCCAAGAGCAAAAAGCTGCTCCAGTTCACGCTGGATGACGGCTCGGGTACCGACCGCACGATCCTGTCCGGCATCCGTGCCTACTACGAGCCGGAGGACCTCATCGGTCGCACGCTGGTCGCCATCACCAACCTGCCTCCGCGCAAGATGATGGGTATCGATTCGTGCGGCATGATCATCAGCGCCGTGCACAAGGAGGGCGACGAGGAGCGCCTGAACGTGCTGATGGTGGATGATTCGATTCCCGCCGGTGCGAAGCTGTACTAGGTTTCCTGCAGGCCCCGAGGGTTGCCCTCGGGGCCTTCTTTCTTTTCACGGTTGACGATGAGGATGCCCGCAGAGATCAGGGCGAGTGCCGCGAGCGTCTGCCGCCAGGGGAGGGTTGCGTTCTCGCCGAGCAGGGCGGCCGAGATGATGACGCCGAAGACCGGGTTCATGAACTCGTAGATGACGACGCGCGACGTGGGGTTGAACTTCAGCAGGATCGACCAGAGCGAGTAGGCGACGGCCGACACGCAGGCGAGGTAGACGAGCATGCCGATGCCGGCGGGGGTGAGTTGGGAAAGCTTGCCGCCGAGTGCTGCGCCCACCGCGGCGAGCACGGCACCGCCCAGGATGAACTGGGTGCCGGAGAGCGCGACGGGGTTCTCGCACTGGGAATAGATGCGGATGAGCGCTGCAGAAAACCCTGACGAGGCCGCAGCGATAAGGATGAAGCCCTCGCCAGTGAGCGTCATGGCGCCTTCGAGCGAGCCCGTGAGATTCACGAGCACCACGCCGGCAAAGCCGACGGCGCAGCCAACGATTTTGCGTGGGGTGAGTTGCTCCTGCCGGAAGATGAGGGCGGCGATGAGGATGGCGAGAAAGGTCGCCGATGCGTTCACGATCGAGCCCTTCACGCCCGAGGCGTTAGATACGCCGATGTAGAAAAACGCATACTGGACGATGGTCTGCGCGAGCGCCAGACACACGACCATGGGGGCAGAGCTGCGCTTGACGCGCACGAGCCTGCGCTCGGAGATCGAAGCTGCCGCAAGCGCGAGCACGCCGGCGAGCATGAAGCGCAGGCCGGCAAAGAAGAGCTCCGAGGGGACGTCGGCCGACGAGATGCCAAGCAGCGCATAACCGGTCTTGATGCAGGGGATGGCGCTTCCCCAGAGCGCACAGCAGACCAGGGCGAGCAGGCACACGCACCAGGTGCGGGTGAGGATGGGTTGTTCCTGCCGCTGCGGCTCCATGGGCGTCTCCTTGGGATTGGGGTAAAACGCACCCATGGTAGCGCGCGCTGCCCGACGCGGCAATGGCTCGCGAGGGAGCTGAAAAACCCCTGCCCTCCTTGCGGCACTGCACGTCCTTCATGCCTGAATGCGCCGGGCGAATCGCGTGGAGCAACAGACAGTCGATTGACGAGACGGCGATGTCGCCTGATGACAGATTCCGGTGAAGCATGTCGAGCACGGTGCCGCAAGGAGGGCAGGGGTTGGAGGGGGCGGGGCCCCGCGCGGTTGGGGTACCCCGCCCGGCAGATGTTAGGCGAGGTCCTCGCCGTTCGAGGCGATGACTTTCTTGTACCAGCCGAAGCTCTTCTTGCGGAAGCGCTTAAGCGAGCCGGTGTTGTCGTCGTTGCGGTCGACGTAGATGAAACCGTAGCGCTTCTTCATCTCACCGGTCGAGGCGGAGATAAGGTCGATCGGTCCCCACCAGAGGTAGCCCATCAGGTCGACCCCGTCGATCTCCGCCGCGTCCTTCATGGCCTTGATGTGCGAACGCAAAAAGTCGATGCGGTAGTCGTCGTCGACTGTGCGGTCCTCCTTCAGCGTGTCGACGCCGCCCAGACCGTTTTCCACGATGAACAGCGGCTTCTGGTAGCGGTCATACAGGTTGTCGAGCGCGTTGCGCAGGCCGACCGGGTCGATGGTCCAGCCCCAGTCGCTGACCGTGAGGTACGGGTTCTTGACCCCCAGGATCTCCTTCATGGGGGAGTCGGGGTCGACGAGCGGGGTGGTGGGGTCGGTCGAGACGGTGGTCGAGCGGTAGTAGCTGAAGCCGATGTAGTCGACGCACCCCTCGCGCAGGTCGCGCTCGTCCTGCTCGGTCATGCCGATGTCGATGCCCTCGCGCTCGTAGCGCTTGAGCTGGTAGCTCGGGTAGTACCCGCGCGCCTGCACGTCGGAGAAGAAGTAGCAGCGGTTCGCGAGCTCCCAAGCCTTGTGCACGTCCTCGGGCCGGCAACTGTAGGGATAGACCATACCCTGGCTGAAGGTGAGCATACAGCCGATCTGGTTTTGCGGGTCGATCTCGTGGCCCACCTTCACCGCACGTGAAGAGGCGACGAGCATGTGGTGCGCGGCACGCATGGTGACCTTGGGGTCGGAGGAGGCGAGGCCCGCGCCCAGCCATGCATTGGTGTTCATGACGTTGATCTCGTTGAACGTCATCCAGTAACGGACCTTGCCGCGATAGCGCTCGAACAGCGTCGTGGCATAGCGCACAAAGCAATCGATCGTTCTGCGGTCCGTCCAGCCGTTCCATTCGTTCACGAGCGCGAGCGGGGTCTCGTAGTGGCTGATGGTCACCACGGGCTCGATGCCGTGCTCGCGCAGGCAGTCGAAGACGCCGTCGTAGAATGCAAGGCCGGCCTCGCAGGGCTCTTCCTCCATACCGGTGGGGAAGATGCGGCTCCAGGAGACGGACAGGCGCAGGGCCTTGAAGCCCATCTCGGCCATGAGGGCGATATCCTCGCGATAGGTGTGGTAGAAATCGATGCCATCGTGGTTGGGATACCACTCGCCCTCGATGGGCGCGAAGGTGGAGCCTTGGGGCGGCTCGTGCAGGCCGCCGAAGAACTCGAGATGGCCGGGCTTGCCGTCGGGCCCCACATAGGTGAGGGTACGGCTGCGCTGGGCGGTGCCGCCGGTCATGACGTCGGCGATGGAGGGGCCGCGGCCGTCGGCGGTCCAGGCGCCCTCGAGCTGGTTGGCGGCGGTGGCGCCGCCCCAAAGGAAGTCATTGCGAAAAGACATGGGGTGCTCCTTGTCGGGCGGCATGCCGGCGGGCTGAACGTTTGGCCGGCATGCCGGAGTTTCGTGGGGACGAGCGAATGGGTCGGTGCTTTAGGCCTTCTTGGCCTGCGCGTCCTCATCGACGCCCAGGATGAACGAGACGATGAAGGCGACCGCGAACGCGATGGCGACCGTTGCGATGGCGATGACGATGTTCATCGGGTCGTCGCCTATGAAGGTCGGCAGCGCCGGGATGCCGGGGGTTGCGAAGGCATAGCGCTTGAGGTGCATGATGCCGGCGAACAGGCCGCCCACCGCGCCACCGATCATGCCGGCGATCAGCGGCTTGTGGAACTTGAAGACCACGCCGTAGAGGGCGGGCTCGGTGATGCCGCACAGGGCGGTGATACCGGTGGAGATGCTCATCTCGCGGTTCTTGGGGTTCTTCACGCGCAGGGCGGTGCCCAGGGTCGCGCCGGCGATGGCCATGTTGGAGGCGAGCATGCCCGGGCCGCAGACGGTCTCATAGCCCATAGCGGCGCGCTGGATGGTCTGGAGCGAGGGGAAGATGGCCAGGTGCATGCCGGCGAAGACGAGCAGCGGGCAGACGGCGCCGACGATGGTGGGCACGAGGATGGGTGCGTTGGTGTCGAGGAAGGACAGGATTGCAGCGAAGATGCCACCGATCCAGCTGCCGAGCGGGCCGATAACGATAAGGGCGACCGGCGCGGTGATACCGAGCGTCAGCAGGGGCTGCAGGACGGCTTTGACCACGTTGGGGGAGACCTTCTCGGCGAAGCGCTCGACAAACGACATGAACAGGATCGTGAGGATGATGGGCAGCACGCTCGAGGAGTAGTTGTAGAGGGTGACGGGGATGGAGAAGAAGCTTACTGGCTCGCCCGCGTTCACCAGGGCGGTCCAGTTGGGGTGCAGAAGCACGCCGCCGACGATGCCCGCGATGTAGGGGTTGCAGCCGAATTTGTTGGCGCTCGAGAAAGCGAGCAGAATCGGCAGGAAGTAGAAGACGGAGTCCGCGATGAAGTTCAGGATGTAGTACTCCTGCGAGTCCGAGGGCAGGCCGAACAGGCCCATGATGAGCAGGGCGGCCTTGACCATACCGCCAGCGGTGATCGCCGTGATGACCGGGGCGAAGATGCCGGTGACGGTGTCGAGCAGCATGCCGACGGAGAAGCCCTTCTTCTCGGGTTCGGCGGCGTCTGCGGCCTCGTCCTCGACGGGCGTGGGGTCGGCGACGCCGGCGCCCACGATCTGCTCGACCTCCTTGAAGACCTCGTTGACCTGTGGGCCGATGATGAGCTGGGTCTGCTCACCCACCTCGAGGGCGTCGAGGATGCCCTCGGTCTCCTTGGCGGCGGCAAGGTCGGCCTTGCTCTTGTCCTTCAGGCGGAAGCGCAACCGGGTGAAGCAATGCGTCACGGTCTCGACGTTTTCCTTCCCACCGACGAGACGCACGCATTCTTGTGCGAACGTAGTGTTGTCCATTGTTGCTCCAATTCGTCAGATGACCTGTCTGCCGCTCCCGGGTGCGGCTTTTTTCACACCTCGTATCCTACGGGGTGCGAGGGCGTCCGAAGGCGTCAGGGGGTTCCGTAAGCTGGAACTTGGTTCCATGGCGTGAAACCGCAGGCAAGAGACTTGTTATGACGAATTGGGCAAGAGAGGTCCCGATACGTTCGCGCGGCGAGCGGTCGGTTTTAGCGGGTGAGCGGAGCGGGGTAGCCGGCCGTCTCTGGATGATGCCGGTGCCAGTAGTGCATGACGATCGCGTTGGCGACGAGCTCCATGGCGAGGTTTCCGGCGGACAGGTCCCAGCCGAGCCCGCAGTCGATGATGGTGTCGATGGGGATAGTCGGCGGCAGGACCGCTTGCGAGGTGATCCAGCAGATCTTGCAGTGTTCGGGACGCTCGAAGGGGCCGATGTTGTCCATCACGCGGTGGAAGATGTTGCCGAATAGCGAGAAGACGATGAGAAGGGTATCAGAGTCCAGGCGGCTGAGGATTTCGCGCTGCTCTTTGCCGTAGGTGTAGGCCGTGATGACGCGGCCGGTGCCGAAGAGGTTGTGCTGGAGCATGCAGGCGATGTCTCCCGACTGCTGCCCACCCATGACGATGACGTGCTCGTATTCGTCAAGGTCGGCGGCGATCTGGGCGAGCACGGCATCGTCGACGTGCTCGGCGAGCTTCAGCGCGTTGCGTGCGACGCTCGCCGCGTAGTTCTCGAGCAACGTTCCGTCGGGGTTGGAGATCTCCGAGGCGGGGAGGTAGTACTTGGTCGCATACTGCCGCTGGAACCGGAGCACGTCGAGCTGGAACTGCCGGAACGTGTCGTAGCCGAGTTCCTTGCAGAACCGGTTGATCGAGCTTTTCGACACGTTGCAGGCGCGCGCCATCTCGGGCTCGGTCAGGTGGTCGATGCGCTCGAGGTTGCTTAGGGCCCACATGGCGATCTGATAGTTGGTCGTGTGGTAGGACGTGGTGTTGATCATGCCGAGCAGCGTGGTTCCGATATGGTTCACGTTCTACCTCCTACGTGCTATATTCCATCGTGCTGCTCAGTATAATCCCCCATGCGTTTCCATGCGGAGTGGGGGTTGTTTTCCGGTCGCCTTCCTGCTGTGGGCGGCGGATCCCACGGGTTTATGGTCGTTTGTAGCGTTCGGGTCCAGCGGGGTATCGGAAGATGAGCGCAGCGGGCATAACCGGCGCCCACTCTTCTCTTTGCTGAAGGGTAGAGGTTAATCGATGAGATCCAGGGCACGTAGCGACGGGCTCTCGATATGGCGGGCCACCTCGGTCGCTTGATCCATCAGCCAAGGTGATGCGTTGGAGCTCAGATGCGCCGCATCCAGCGCGTCGACGAGCATCTTGGCGACCTCTTCGATTCTGGCGACAGAGGCCGCCACATCGCCCCCGCGTACGAGAGCGGCGAGGTCTTCGAGATGCGCATGCGCCCGTGCGCCCACCTGTCCCAGATCGAGCAATTCCCTCGCCACCCATTTGTAAAACGGCCGGTATCGGCGGGCGAGGGCGTAGAGAACCCCGCAGACCGCCTCGTTGAAGCGGACGAGGGCCGACAGGGCGGCAAGGCTGTCGCCGCGCGCAGCCTGGCGCGGAAAATTGTATTGGCCCGCCTGCGCAGCGCGCGCAAGGTTGGAGGCGATGCGGTGCAGGCGCACGTCGTCGGGATAGTAGGCAAGCAGCTGCTTGCGGATGGCGGAAAACCGACCGCTTCCGTCGCAGAACACGCGGCCGTTGGTCGCTGCGGCGAGCATGGCCTCGCGCGCCTGTAGCCACCCGGTGGAGTCGTGAGGCATGCCGGATGGGAGGAAACGCTGGTAGAAGATCTCGATGTCGAAGACGCCGACGCGCGGCGGGGTTCCAGGAGGTGTGGCCGGGCGAGGCGCTATGCCTTCCATATACCGGCTTGCGACCATGTTATAGCGCCGCTGCAGCTCGCCTCCGAAGCGCTCCCAATCCGAACGCATGAGCCAGATGCAGCAGCCTGGTCCCCAGTCGTGATCGCGTGATATGGCGTCGTCGTAGCCCCAGCATTCTGAGCCCTCGCCCACGAGGCCCGCCGCGACACGGCGCCCAAGGCCGGCGAGCTCTCCTTCAAACAGCTCGGCTCGGTTGCGCTGCCAGAAGCGCTCGGCAAGGGCGAGCCCCGGTCCGGAGGCGCTCATCGCTCGAGTCCCGGGATGCGTCCATGCAGACTGCCCTCGGCGCCCTTGCTCGGGTGCGAGGCGAGCAGCTCGGGACCGAGGGCATCGCGTCCCGCTCTCAGGCGTTCGAGCAGTTCTGCCTTGTCGCGCGGCAGCCAGCCGGCCACAGGTACGGGGTTCGAGACGTGCAACCCGAAAAACAGACAGCCGTCGAGTTCGAGTCCCTCGAGGAACAAGATTTCCTCTTCAAGATACTGGCCGAGCGTGCACTCGGTGAAGCGCCCGGCGGCGACCTCGCGCTCCAAGCGGGAGCCCGGGTCGACGTGGAGCGGCGAGACGAACACAAGGGTCGGGTTCGTCTCGTTGACTAGGGCTGCGTTGGCGGTTGCATGCTCGGCGATTCGGTCGGGTCCGGCGGCGGCCGTGATAATGTTGGTGTTGAAGGGGAGGCCGGCGGCGGTGAGGCGCGCGAGCTCGCGCCGGGCCTTCTCGGCGGTGTGGCCCTTGTTCATGTAGGCCAGGACGTCGTCCAGCCCGGATTCGACTCCTATGTTGATTTCGGCATAGCCGGCCTGCGCGAGTGCGGCGAGCTCCCGGTCGGTCTTGTGTGCGATGTTGTCTACGCGCGCGTAGGCGCCGATGGATTCGACTTGTGGCAGATAGCGGTGAACGAGTTCGGAGATCTCAAGCAGCCGATCGCTGGAGAGGGCGAAGGCGTCGCCGCTGACGAGGAACACGCGGCGCGCATCGGGCCAGATGCGCGCCGCCTCGATCAGGTCCTCCTCGATCTCGGCGAGCGGCGATGCGGAAAACGGCGTGTCCAGGTACATGCTGCAGAACGTGCAGCGATTGTGGCTGCAGCCGCTCGTGGCCTGAAGGAGCAGCGAATTCGCCTCGTAAGGAGGGCGATAGGTTAATCCGGTGTAATGCATGTGTTCCCCCTTGGGATGTCGGCTACCCTTCGCCGAGTTCTCCTGCGCTCTTGTTCGGCAGACCCTTGAAATCGTGGGCTTTCTCTCCTAAAGTGAGTATGAAATGAATGTAGAACATTTGCAAGTAGTATGTTCTCGGGGCATTGCCCCGTCTGCGTAACGGAAGGAACACCGATGGACTACAGCAGCCTGTTCGCCGAGCTGCCAAAAGGCTCGCTTTCCGATATCATCGTCGACCGCATCACGAACGCCCTCATCTCGGGTGAGCTCAAGCCGGGCGATCGGATTCCCACCGAGACTGAGTTTGCGGAGAAGCTCGGTGTAGGCCGTAACGCTGTGCGTGAGGCAATCAAGGTGCTCGTCGCGTTCGGCGTGCTCGAGATTCGTCGCTCTGCGGGGACCTTTGTGGTCGACCACTACAAGACGAGTCTGCTGAACCCCATGATTTACGGTCTCATCCTGAGTGAGCACTCCATGAGCGAGCTGCTCGACGTGAAGATCGCGCTGTCGAATTCGGTCATGTATCTCGCCATGAAAGAGGCGTCGCCTGAGGACATCGCCCATCTGCGCGAGCTCGGCGAGACGTTCAGGACGGCGATGAACGATCCGGGGACCGACAACGAGGCGTGCTATCAAGCAAGCCTCGCATTCAACGAGTTCTTGGGGAGCATCACCCACAATCCCATGCTCGATCAGCTCGATAGTGTGGTACGCCGCATCGCCGCCTTTACGCGCCATGCGGCAATCGAGAAGTCTCGCGAGATCGGTGAACCCGACCTGCTTCCCGCAAACTACCTCAAGGAGGTCGACCTTATCGAGGAGGGCGGCCAGAGCAAGATCGCGGACTTTATGGACGAGCGCATGGAGCTCTGGAAGCGCCTGCTTCTGTAAACGCGCGACCTTGGCTGAGCGAGAGGGCGTCTGGGCGCATCATCTAATTACCGAAAGATGGTGTACCGAGACGCCCTTCTCTTATAGGACTGATACAATGGGCAGGAACATAGAACATAGGATGTAGGGAGAGACATCGTATGGCACGTTCCTCGCTTACGGGATCTTTGCGGACGAAGAACATATCCAAGATTATCATCGAGCGCGTTGCCACGAGCTTGGCGACCGGTGAGCTCCAACCGGGCGAACGCTTGCCCTCCGAGGAGGAGTTCGCCGCTCGCCTCGGGGTGGGGCGCAGCTCGGTGCGCGAGGCCATCAAGATTCTCGAGGCGTACGGCGTGGTTGAGATCAGGCGCGCCGACGGGACCTACATCGTCGACGAGTTCCATGGCGGGATGTTGAAGCCGCTGGTCTTCGGAATCCTTCTGCGGCGTGGCAACGGTCGAGACATGCTTGAATTGTGCGAGCGCGTGATCGGGCTCGCGGTGCCCGATATGGCGGCATCTCCCGATGCCTCAGCGATCGGTGCCGCGTTCTCAGAGTTGAAAGACGCCTCACTGAAGGCACCGGATGCGGTCGCTTCCGCTTTGACGCAGCTCGCATGCGCTTGTGCTCGCGGCGTCGCCAATCCGCTTCTGCGCGAACTCGTTTGCGAGGTCGTGCTGATCGCCTCCTATCAAAGCGCTGTCGCCATCGAGCGCATCTTCCAGGAAGATGGCCTCTCCACCATTTATCAGTATGGGCTGGAATTTGCGGAGTCCATCCTTATGGGCGATGAGAAGCTGGCAATGAGGGTGTTGCGGGACGGTGGCGCTCTGCTGCTTGCGGTTACCAAAGTCGATTAACACCTCTAAACACTGCATCTGACCTGTGATTTGACCGCTTACGGTCGGTGAACGGTCAATGTTCTATTGTTCTTGACTCAAATGTAGGACATTCTACAATGAACGTAGATTTAGGAAAGCGACTCGCTTTCAGTCGGATGCTTCGCGAAGGAGGAGCCATGGATCCCGAGAAGTACGTGGCGGAGTTCATCGAGCGCGCACGCGTGGCGCAAGCCGAGTTTGAGACCTATTCGCAGGAGGAGGTCGACCGCGCGGTCCGCGCGATCGGCAAGGCCGTGTTCGACGCGGCCGAGCCGCTTGCCAAGCTCGCCGTCGAGGAGACCCGTATGGGTCGCTATGAGGACAAGATCGCCAAGAACTCAGGTAAGACCAAGATCACCTGGGACCGTCTCAAGGGAGTGAAATCGCGCGGTATCATCGCACGCCATGAAGACGAGGGCATCGTCGAGGTAGCCAAGCCCATGGGCGTTATCGGCTGCATCCCGCCGACCACGAATCCGACCATGACACCGGCGCATAACGCCATGTGCGCTCTCAAGGGCGGAAACGCCCTGCTCATCAGCCCGCATCCGCGCGCCAAGAAGACGGGCGTGGAGACGGTGCGCATCATGCGCGAGGCGCTCGAGGCCATGGGCGCGCCTGCGGACCTCATCCAGATCATCCCCGATCCCACGCTCGAGATCTCGAGCCTCGTCATGAGCATGTGCGACTGTACGATCGCCACCGGCGGTCCCGGTATGGTCAAGGCAGTGTACTCCTCCGGCAAGCCCGCCTTCGGCGTGGGCGCCGGTAATGTCCAGACCATCGTCGACACCGATGCCGACCTCGAGCTTTCCGCCCAGCAGATCGTGCGCAGCCGTACCTACGACAACGGCGTGCTGTGCACCTGCGAGCAGTGCATCCACGTGCAGGAGGACATCTACGGCGAGATGGTTCGCCTGTTTCAGCAGGAGGGCGCCTTCTATATCAGCGAGCAGGCCGATGTCGACGCGCTGCGCGCCGCGCTGTTCCCCAACGGTGCCATCAACAAGGATGCGGTGGGCGCCTCCCCGCAGTTCATCGGCTCCCTTGCCGGTCTCGATGTGCCCGAGGACGCCAAGCTCCTCATGGTGAAGGTTGACGCCTACGGTGCCGACGAGCTTCTGTGCAAGGAGAAGCTCTGCCCGGTGATGTGCGTCGCCTCCTATGGCACATGGGAGGAGGGCGTGGCCAACGCCAAGACCAACCTGCTGCACGAGGGTGCGGGTCACTCCGCGATTGTGCGCTCGCACACAGCGGAACACGTCGACTACGCCGGCGAACAGCTCCCGGTGTCGCGTATCGGCGTCAACATGATCGGTTCTTCCGGCCTGGGCGGCGCCTTCGATAACGGGCTCAACCCGACGGCGACCCTCGGGTGCGGTTCCTGGGGCAACAACTCCATCTCGGAGAACCTCTGGTGGCATCACCTGGTGAATATCGCCCGCATCGCCGTGGCCCTGCCCGATGTACAGGTTCCGAGTGATGAGGAGGTCTGGGGCGAGTAGCCCTGGTAAGGCGACGCGGCGGGACCGGCCCTCTCGGCGGCCCCGCCGCCTGTGCGGGAAAGGAGGCCGCTGATGGTGCATTCGATGGAGGAGCTGCTGACGGCGGCGTGCCACGGCGAGCCCGGGCGGCTCGCCGTGGCGGTGGCGCAGGATTCCTACGTGCTCGATGCCGTGGTCAAGGCTGCAGATGCAGGCATCGCAGACCCGGTGCTCGTAGGTGATGCCAAGAAAATCGCTCAAATTCTGGAAGAGCTCGGGGCGGACCCGACTACGTATGCGATTGTCGAGGAGCCTGACAAGGCGGAGGCATGCCAGGTCGCCGCGCGCATGGTGCGCGACGGCGATGCCGATTTCATCATGAAGGGCATCGTCGACACCGCGGTCGTCATGCGCGCGATTCTGAACCGCGACAACGGCCTGCGCCTCGGCGGCACGATCAGCCATGACCTCGTGCTCGAGGTGCCCGGCTTCGACCGGCTCTTCCATGTGACGGATGCCGCCATGACCGTCTCGCCCACGCTGGAGCAGAAGGTGGACCTCGTGCGCAACGCCGTCCGGGTCGCCCATGCGCTGGGCAATGCGTGCCCCAAGGTTGCGGCGCTCTGCGCAGTCGAGAAGGTGAACGAGAAGATGCCCTGCACCGTCGAGGCGGCCGAGCTCGCGCGCATGAACGCAGAGGGCGAGATCTCCGGCTGCATCGTGGACGGTCCGCTCCAGTTCGATAACGCCGTGTCCGTCGAGGCGGCGCACCATAAGGGAATCGACTCGCCCGTGGCGGGCGTGGCGGACATCCTGCTCGTGCCCGATATCGAGGCGGGCAACATGCTCGTCAAGGCGGCCGAGTACTTCGGGCACGCCAAGAAGGCCGGCGTCATCGTGGGCGCTAAGGCCCCAGTGGCCCTGACGAGCCGTGCCAGCTCTGTGGAATCCAAACTCTACACTATTGCGCTCGCGCGTCTCATCGCGCGCGGCCTGGCGGCATAAGGGGGCATCATGCACCGTATCATCGTCTTGAATCCCGGGTCGACGTCCACCAAAGTGGCCGTCTATGACGGGGACGCGCGCGTGTTCCAGCGCACGATTGACCATCCTGCTGACGAGCTCGCCGGCTTCGAGCGCATCGTCGATCAGCTGCCCTATCGGCGCCGGATGATCGCCGAGATGCTCGACGCCGAGGGTATCGACCCCGCGACGGCCGATGCGTTCTCCGCCATCTGCACGGGTCTGCTCGCCATGCCGGGCGGCGTGTTCGAGGTGGGCGACGTCATGTACGAGCACGGCAAGATCGGGCCGGGCTCCAAGCATCCCGGCAACCTGGGCCCGCTTTTGGCGCGCGATTTCGCAGACGAATACGGCGCCCGCGCCTTCGTGGTCGATGCGAGCTCGGTCGATGAGTTTCGCGAGGAGGCGCGCATGACCGGGTTCGTCGAGATCCTGCGCACGAGCCGCGGCCATCCGTTGAACCAGCGGGCCGTTGCGCGCCGCTGGGCCGTCGACCATGGGCGCTCCTACGAGGAGGTCAATCTGGTCGTTGCCCATCTGGGCGGCGGCATCTCGGTCACCGCGCACGAGCGCGGCAAGATGGTCGACACCGTCGACTCCACGCGCGGAGAGGGTCGCATGGCGCCCACCCGCAGCGGCACCGCACCGCTCGCCGACGTGATCGAGCTGTGCTATTCAGGAACGCGGACGCGCGAACAGATGATCGAAGAGGTCATGAAGCGCGGCGGTTGGGTCGCGCATCTGGGTACCTCGGACGCGCGCGAGGTCGAGGCTCGCATCGATGATGGGGACGCCTACGCGGAGCTCGTCTACCGTACGACCGCCTATCAGATCGGCAAGGACATCGCCGCGATGGCGAGCGTGATGCGCGGAGCGGTGGATGGCATCGTTCTGACCGGCGGTATCGCCTACTCAGAGCGCATGTGCGCGCTCATCTCCGCCCAAGCCGGGTGGATCGCGCCGGTCGATGTGTATCCGGGCGAGTTCGAGATGGAGGCGCTCGCCGCCGGAGCGATCCGCGTGCTCGACGGTATCGAGGAGCCCAAGACCTATACCGGCGAGCCGGTCTTTCCGGGATTCGACAAGCTCTACGAGACGGCGCCCGCGGTGGCATAGGGGGGAGGTGGCTTTAGGGCTGCGTCCCGAGGCGATCGAGGAGGTCGTGTTCGGATGAATATCGGAATCGGGCATATCGTGGGCATCGTCGCGGTGCTTATCCTGATCGCCGCGGTGGGCGCCTGGTCGGGACGCAAGGTCTCGGATGCGTCGGACTTCACGACGGGCGGCGGCCGCGCCGGCACGGCGGTCGTGGCGGGCACGATCATGGGCACGCTCGTGAGCGGCCAGGCGACGGTCGGCACCGCGCAGCTCGCCTTCAGCTACGGGCTCGCTGCGTGGTGGTTCACGCTGGGATCAGGCATCGGATGTTTGATCTTGGGTCTCGCCTATGCTGTGCGCATGCGTGCCACGTCGTCGACGACGCTTGTGGGTGCAGTGGTTGCCGAGTACGGCGAGCGGATCGACTTCGTCGCCTCGATTTTTTCCGCTGTCGGCATCTTCATCTCGGTCATCTCCCAGATGATCTCCGCATCGGCGCTCATCACGACGCTCTTTCCCATGCCGGCACTCGCCGCCGCGCTCATCGCCGGAACCATCATGGCAGTCTATGTCATCTTCGGCGGCGTATGGGGAGCGGGCATCGGCGGAGTGGTGAAGCTGGTTCTGCTGTACGCCTCCTGCATCGTGGGCGCCGGTGTCGTCCTCATGCTGGCGGGCGGACCCGCTGGGGTCCTGGGCGGCGTGACCACGGCGCTCGCCGGCACGGACTTGGGCGCGCTGTCGGGGATCGCCGGCGCGGAGGATATCCCGGGCCGCTTCCTGTCGCTTGTTGCGCGCGGACCGTTCAAGGATTTGGGCTCCGGTCTCTCGCTCGTGCTCGGCGTGATTTCGACCCAGTCCTACGCCTCGGCGATTTGGGCCGCCAAGTCCGATGGGGCGGCGCGCAAGGGAGCTTTGCTCTCGGCTGCGCTCATCCCGCCCATCGGCATCGCCTGCATCCTGATTGGTCTGTTCATGCGCGGCGTATGCGTGACGGCCGACGAGGCGGCTGCGCTCGCGGCGATCGGCCAGGCGGTACCCGAGGGCGTGTTCGTCATCGATTCCACCGCCCAGGTGTTCCCGCAGTTCGTCATCCACTTCCTGCCCCAGCTCGCGGGCGGCATCGCTCTGGGCGCCTTCTTCATCGCGACGGTCGGTGGCGGCTCTGGCCTCTCGCTCGGCGTGGCCACGGTCGTCGTGGAGGACCTTTTGTCCCATATGGTGGACCGTCTGCGCGACCCCATCTTCAAGCTCGTCGTCACGCGCTCGCTCATCGTCATCGTGCTCGTGCTCGCCGGTGCGGCGGCGCTCGCCCTGCCGGGCTCGATGATCAACGACTTCGGATTTTTGTCGATGGGCCTGCGCGGCGCGGTGATCTTCATCCCGTTCACGTTCGCACTATTCGCCCCGGGCAAGATCCGCAGCGGCTGGGCCTTGGCGAGCGTGATCATGGGGCCGGTCGCCGTCATCGCAGGCAATCTGATCGGCCTGCCGTTCGACCCGTTGTTTCTGGGTGTAGCCGTCTGCCTTGTCATCATGCTCGTCGGTCTGTATGCCGGGGGCCGTACGCCCGCGCGCACCGGCGCCGTACGAACTCGCAGCTAAGGAGGAGCCATGCTCGATCAAACCTTCTATCAGGAACTTGACGCCCGCTATGCCGCGCACGACGCCGCGGGGGCGGAGACCTATCTGCGCGCCGCGCTCGACGAGGCGTGGTCCGATGAGCGCAACCACGAGGATCGCGCGACGGTCTTGAACGAGCTGCTCGGCCATTACCGCACAGCCGGCGATTTCGAGGCATGCGATTCCGTGCGCAAGGCCCTTCTGCGCGAGCTGCGCGCCCTCGACCTTAAGGACGGCCCCGTGTATGCGACTTTCGCGCTGAACATCGCCAACGCCTGCCGCGCCATGGGGCGCCTCGATGAGGCGGAACGGCTCTTCTTGCAGGTGCGCGACATCTATGCGCGCGAGATCGAGCCCGGCGACTTCCGTCAGGCGAGCCTAGCCAACAACCTGGGGCTCACCTATCGCGCAAAAGGCGACCTCGCCTCTGCGCGGCACTATCTGACCGAGGCGCTCACCATCGCCGAGGCCCTGCCCGATGCGACGGCAGCCGTTGGTGCCACCTGCTCGAATCTGGCGGACCTCGCAATCGAGCAGGGGGATTTGGATGAAGCGCAGGCATTCGCCGACCGCGCGGTCGCGACCTGCTCCGGCGATACGGGAGGTGTGGACCTGTCGGCAGCGCTCGCCGCATCGGCGCGCATCGCCTATCGACGCGGCGATTTCGCGGCGGCGGCGGATTCGTATGGCAAGGCGGCCGACGCTTACCGTCGGGCCTTTGGCGAGGGCGGTGCCTATGCGACCTTGGTGGGGAACCGCGATGCGGCGCTGGCGGCTCAGGCGAATTGATCGGTATCGGCAGCAAAGGGGTTTGATATGAACGTAATGGATGCGATCCAGGCCCGCTGGAGCGTGCGCACATATGCCCTGCGCGCGGTGGAGCCGGAGAAAATCGAGGCCATCATGGAGGCGGGCCGCCTGGCGCCGACGGCTTCTAACGAGCAGAAGTGGCGCTTGATCGCCGTCACCGATCCCGAATTGATTGCCCAGATGGTGCCCGCCTGCAAGGACGTGGCCTGGGTGGGGACCGCGCCGCTCATCCTCGTCGCCTGCTCCGAGGGCGACCGCACCATGGTCTGCGGCCAGAGCGCGCGCACCGTGGACTGCACCATCGGCATGAGCTACATGACACTCGAGGCCATCGAGCAGGGCCTGGGTTTCTGTTGGCTCGGCTGGTTCTACCCCGAGAAGGTGTGCGAGGTGCTGAACATCCCCGACGACTTCATGGTGGTCGCCGTCGCCACGGTCGGCTATCCCGCCAGAGAGGGGAAGCGCTCGCCCAAGAAAAGCACCGACGAGGTCATTGTGTACAACCGCATGGCATAGCGCTGTGCGAATAGTTTTATATCCCGTAAGGAGGCATCATGGGATATAGTTTTCTCGAACCGGTGAAGGTGGGCCCGCACACGCTGCGCAACCGCATCACCAAGTCGGCCATGGCCGAGTACATCTGCGCGGGCGACGGGACGGTTTCTGACCGCTACGTCGAGTTCTACCGCACGATTGCCGCGGGCGGGGCATCGCTTGTCGTGCCCGGCATCATCCCGCTGGTGGAGCCACAGGACCCGCCTATCTTCATGGGAACCTTCAACCCCTCGCTTGCAACCGATGAGGCGATCGGGCAGCTCGCCCGCGTGGTCGATGCGGTGCATGGCGAAGGCGCGCTCATCATGTTCCAGATCTGGCACTCCGGTTGCTACGCGACGCCCGACGGATTGAAATCGATGGTCGACGACTTCACGACCGAGGAGCTGCGCGCGCTTGAGGGTCGCTTCGTGGATGCGGCGCGTCGGGCCAAGGCGGCAGGCGCCGATGGCGTCGAGTTCCATATGGCGCACACCTATCTCGCCTCTCAGCTGTTGAGCCCCTTGTTCAACCATCGTACCGACGAGTACGGTTCTGATACCATCGAGAACGCAACACGGTTTGCCAAAAACGTCATCGAGCGCATCGACCGCGAGCTGTGCGACAACACGTTCACCGTGATCGTCAAGCTTCAAGGCTCGGACTGCACAACGGGCGGCATCACGGCAGATCGCGCCGCTGAGGCCGCGGCCATCCTCGAGAAGGCCGGCGCCACTATGTTCACGGTGAACGCGGGCGGCGCGCTCGTGGGCTACCAGTACATGTCGGATAACGGGCACCGTCCGGAGGGCTGGAAGGTCGACTTCGCCGCAGCGGTGAAGGAACGCGTCTCGGTCCCCGTCGCGACCTGCGGCAACATTCGCCATCCCGACTATATGCACGAGCTCATACGCGACGGCAAGGCCGATATCATCGCGCTCGGTCGCGAGCTGTACGCAGACCCCGAGTTCCCCGTCAAGTGCGCGACCGGCCGTGAGGATGAGCTGCGCTACTGCGTGAGCTGCCTGTACTGCTTCACGCCGGTGCCCGAGGATGACTCGATTCCCGGTTGTACCGTGAACCCCTGGTGCCGCTCGGAGCGCGCCCACCCCGAGTTGGTGCACGATGGGGACGGGCGCCGCGTGGCTATCGTCGGTGCGGGCGTGTCCGGTCTCGAGGCGGCGGTCGTGCTCGCTGGGCGCGGTTTCGCGCCGACCGTCTTCGAGCGCAGCACCCATCTGGGCGGCCTGGTCGACCTTGCCGCCAAGCCCCCGCACAAGGAGCGCCTCGCCTGGATCATCGATTATTACGAGCGCCAGCTGCGCCGTCTGGGCGTCGAGGTGCGACTGGGCGTCGAGGCGACCCCTGAGGTCGTGTCGCAGATCAACCCATATGCGGTCTTCGTGGCGACCGGCACCAACGAGGTCGTGCCAGGTCGTATCCCCGGCATCCACGGGCCCAACGTCGTCCGCGTGCGCGACGTGCTCGACCGCAAGGTCCGCTTCTGCGACAAGCGCCTCGCCATTATCGGGGGCGGTATGACGGGCATCGAGACGGCGCACATGCTGGCGTTGGGCGGAAACGAGGTCCATGTAATCGAGATGCTGCCCGAAAAGCCGCTCGGTATCGCCGACAAGCTGTCCTTCGGCGATGCGTTCACCGACGGCGTCCAGATCCACTACGAGCACCAGCTCGTTTTGATCGACGAGGGCGGCATCGACGTCCGCGACCTTGCATCCGACACCGACGTGCGTATGGATTGCGACGCGGTGATCCTGTCGATGGGCATCCGTGCAGACCCTGCGGTCATCAAGGCCTTTGAGGCTGCCTTCGAGCGCGTGGTGCCGGTCGGCGACGCGGCCGCGCTCGGTCGCATCCCGACCAACATCCGCTCCGGCGCCGATGCCGCCTACGCACTCGCGTAGCCCATCAGATGCCCCTGGGCTCCGTCGCGCACCCGATGCCTCCGTGCGCGGCGGCGCCCTTAGGCGATAGACCTACCTGAAATCAAGAAAGGAAGAACCATGTCTTTGTCCCTGAAGAAGCAGTTTGAGGTCCGTCTCGACCTGGTCGCCCCCTCCGAGGTCGTGGGCACCGACTTCGCCGGAGCCGGGAGGCGTATCCTCGTGCCGTGCCCCCAAGGCGAGCTCACCGGCCCCGATTTCCATGGCACCATGATGTGCGCCGGCATCGATCACCAGCTTGTGCGCGACGACGGGGTGACCGAGATCAACGCCTCCTACGGTTTCAAGCTCGATGACGGGCGCGCCGTCTACATCCACGTCGAGGGCATCCGCGCGGTGCCGGACGAGCTGGTGGAGACGGTCAAGGCGGGCGGCGCGGTCGACCCCAAGCAGTTCTACTACGTCACGACGCCCACGTTCGAGGTGTACGACGAGTCGCTCGCTTGGATGACCAAGAAGATCTTCGTGTGCGATGCCGTCCGCCTGCCGGATTGCGTCCTGTTGACCTATTATACGGTCGAGCAGGAAAACGACCATCCGGCGCTCGACTAGGCGAACTATACCGGGCACTCGGGGCGTCAAGGGCGCATACTGCGCCGACGCTTCAGCCCGTCACAAGAGTAAAGCATGCCACGGCTGCCTGCAGACCCCTTTGGGAGGGTTGCAGGCAGTCGTTCTATACGGAACATTCGTGTACATGACTTTGAAACATAGTCTCTGACCTGCGCTTCGACCGTATACCTCACGAATCGTACCGCTCGCCTAAACCCTGCTCCTTAATCGTATGTAGAACATAGAATGAATTACGACGTACAAAGAGGTACGTGCAGGGATCCCGCTCGGAACTCCGCGAGAAAGAGACACCCATGAACAACAAGGGATATATCAATTGGGCGATTTGGATCAGCGTCCTGTCCGGCATCTATTGTTTGGTCTACCTGTATACGGTCGGGACCTTCACGTCCGAGAACGTCCTGCCGGGCTACCAGATCGTCTACGGTACCTTCACGGCGCTCCCCATCTATTTCACGGCGGGTGCCAAGCGTGAGGATTTCTGGCGTTACATCTCCAGCTACCTCGTTGGCCTGCTGTGGTCGATGGTCTACCTGTGGATTATGGACCAGCTCTCCGCCATGGGCGTCGACCCGTGGGTGAACATCGCCCTGATCGTAGCGATCGTCTGCACCGTCGAGTGCGCCCTTCACTTCACGGTTCTGTCCAAGCTTCCGTTTTCCGTCGTGCCCGCCCACTTCGGCGCCATCTCCAACGCGTTTTGGCTGTCGAATCTGACCATCTCCATCTTGGGCCCGGGTGCGACCTCGGTGGGAGGCTTCTACAACTTCGCCGCCTTTCCGATTCTGGCACTCACGCTCTGCGGCGGCACGCTTCTGGGCCTCATCTGCAACGAGGGCTTGAACTTCATTAACCAGAAGACCGGAAAGTTCCAGCTTCCGAAACCGCAGCAGGATTAATCCTTAGGTAATGTTGACATGCGTGGCCGCAGGCGAGACGAGCGAGCCCGTCCCCGCATGTCTGAAGCTTGCAGGTTGCGACCTGCCAGATCACAAGAAAGAGGAGGAACATCATGGCCGAGGAAACCATCGAGGTCAAGGTCGTCGAGGGAGGCGCCAAGCTCGGTAACGAGCTGCGCGCCGGCACCGTCGCCAAGACGGGCTCCACCAAGCGCACCCAGGAGCTCAACGGCATGCTCCACGCCAACCGTCCCAACCTCGACATCACGCGCGCCCGTGCCTTCACCAAGGTGTATCGCGAGACCGAGGGCTACCCTGCGCTATACCGCCGCTACAAGGCGTGCGCTGAGGTCTACCGCACCCTGTCCGACACCGTGTACGATTACGAGCAGCTCGTGGGCTGGCCCACCAAGCGCATCCGCGGCGCGAACTTCGCCATCGAGCTCCATGCGCACTGGCTGGTCGACGACCTGCCCAATCTGCGCGACCGCACCTACGATCCGTTCGAAGTCACCGATGAGGACTACAAGGAACTCGAAGAGGACCTGTTGCCGTACTGGAAGGATAAGACGGCTGCGGCCCAGTGGAAGCACTACGTGACTCCCGAGGAGTGGGACCGCGCGCAGTTCGGCGGTGTGTCCGATGTCTCCAATTACATCTGCGCCAACGGCAGCCACTTCATCCCCTCGTGGACCGACGTCATCGCCAACGGTTTCCAGAAGTATTACGAGAAGGCCAAGAAGCTGCTGGCCGAGCTCGACCCCAACGATCCCGCCTCCATCGAGAAGAAGTACTTCTACGAGGGCATCATCGAGGTCTGCGAGGCCATCCACGACTGGGCCGACCGCATGAGCGCCTCGTGCCTGCTCAAGGCCAAAGAAGAGGCCGATCCCGTGCGCAAGAAGGAACTCGAGGAGATGGCCGCGATGATGAAGCGCGTGCCGTGGGGTCCCGCCACCAACTTCCATGATGCCATGGAGACCGCATGGGCCGTCTGCTTCTTCTTGTTCGTCGAGGGTGCCGGCCCGTCCATCACCTGGGGTCGCTTCGACCAGTACATGTACCCTTACTACAAGGCCGACATCGAGGCGGGCACGCTCACCCCGGAGAAGGCGCTCGAGCTGATCGAGGAGATGTACATCAAGGTCACCTCCAACGTGTGGTTCCAGTCCACCCAGATGGCCTACATCTTCGGCGGCTACTACCGCTATCCGCATCTGGACGTGGGAGGTCTGGACGCCAACGGCCGCGATGCCTCCAATGAGCTCTCCTACCTGTGTCTGCGCGCCATGCGCTATTCTCGCACCACGTCGCCGGCCGTCTCGCTGCTGCTGCACCAGAAGACCCCCGATTCGCTGCTGCGCGAGGCCTGCGAGCTCGCCGCCGACGGCATGGGCCATCCAAGCTTCTTCGATGTCGAGACGCTCTACAAGATGCTCGCCACCCGTGGCGCGGGCGCCGGTCGCTCCAACTACTCGCTGCAGGACATCATGAAGTACGGCAGCCCGATCGGCTGCGTCGAGCCCGGCGTGGAGGGCATGCAGTATGGCCATACCGACTCCGGCATCATCAACGTCGCGGGCTGCATCTACGCTGCCGTCACCAACGGCAAGAAGGCCAAGGGCGTGGACGGCACCCACTGCGGCAAGATCGTGACGTTCCCCTCTGGCGAGCCCGAGACGCTCGATACCTACGAGAAGTTCGAGCAGGCGTGCCTCGCCCAGATCGAGTATGCGATCAAGGAGGCCCACTCCAACCTGATCATCGTCGAGAAGCTTCTGGCCGAACAGTTCAACCTGCCCACCTTCACGATGCTGCTCGACGGGGCGCTTGAGCGCGGTGTGGACGCGACCGCAGGTGGCGCCAAGGTCAACATCGGCCCGACCATGCAGATGGTGGGCTTCGCGACCGCCGTCGACTCCATGGTCGCCATCAAGAAGGTCGTCTACGACGACAAGGCTGTGCCGCTGCGCTGCGTGGCCAACGCCATCGAGGCCAACTTCGTGGGCTACGAGGACACCCGTGCCCTGCTGATGGCTGCCCCCAAGTTCGGCAACGACGACGATTACGCCGACGACGTGGCCTGCCGCGTCTGGTCGTTCTTCGGCGACACGACCAACAAGCTCAAGATGTACCGCGGCAACTACTGCGATGCGGCCATCCAGATGGTCCAGTCCAACGTGGGCTACGGCGCGATGACCGGCGCCACCCCCAACGGCCGTCTTGCCGGCGCCCCCATTTCCGATACCATGTCGGCCTCTCAGCAGGCCGACACCCACGGCCCGCTGGCAGCTGCTCGCAGTTACGGCAAGCTGGACTATACGAAGTACAGCAACGGCACGCTGCTGAACATGTGGATCAGCCAGTCTGAAATGATGGAAGTCTAGAGTCCAGCAAGGGAGTGATGTGTTATGCAGACTATTCGCGAGACCGGTCTCGATTTGCCCGAGGCCACCTATCAGATGCCCACCTACAAGGAAGCGGGCATGAATAACTTCGTCAACCTGGTGCGCACCATGCTGAACGATTACGGCGTGTATCACGTCCAGTTCAACACCATCGATAAGGGAACGCTTATCGACGCCAAGGCGCACCCCGAGAACTATCCGACCCTGCTCGTTCGTGTCGCCGGATACAGTGTCTACTGGACCGACATCGCCGAGCGCGTGCAGGACGACATCATCAACCGTACGGAGCATACGTTCTAAATTCGGTTTTGATGAGATGACGTAACCGGTAAGGGCAGTCCACCAGCGGATATGCGGGGGTCGCAGGGAGCATAATCCTGTGGCCCCCGCTGCATGCTGCGGGCGGGCTTTCGTGGGGCGCCGGCATTCGGTGCAAGGAGGTTTTCGATGGCAGAGGGCAACGTCTCGGGGCGAGAAGCGACCGTGTTCGATTTCGGGCATTTTCGCAACACGGACGGAGCGGGTATCCGCACCATGATTTTTTTCAAGGGTTGTCCGTTGCGCTGCAAATGGTGCTCGAACCCCTGGGGGCTTTCGGTCGCCCCGCAGCTCGCCGTGAACCGCGAGCGGTGCGTGGGTTGCGGCGCGTGCGTGCGCGTATGCAAACAGCAGGTGAACTCGATCGGCGAGGACGGCAGGGTCGAGATGGATTGGGAGCGCTGCAGCGCCTGCGGGCTGTGCGTCGCCATATGTCCCGCCAGCTGCCGAAAGATCGCCGGCGAGCGCTATGATGCCCAGGGTTTGTACGAGCAGGTGCGCCGCGATCTCACCTTCACGCGCCGCGGACGCAGCGGTATCACCCTGTCCGGAGGCGAGGTCCTCATGCAGTGGGAGGTTGCCGCCGAGGTCTTGCGCCTGTGCAAGCGCGACTATATCGACACCTGCATCGAGACCTCCGCGTTCGGCCCTTGGGAGCACCTTGAGGCGCTTGCCGCATACTGCGACACAGCGTTCGTCGACCTGAAGCATATGGATTCCGCCCGCCATCGCGAGGTTACCGGCGCACCCAATGAGCTCATCTTGGAGAACATCGAGTGCCTGTGCGCCTATATGGAGCAGCGCGGACGCCGCGTCATCGTGCGCCATCCGGTGATCCCCGGGTACACCGACGATGAATCCAACGCGGAGGCCATCGCCCGTTTCATGGCGCAGCTGCCCGGAAAGCCCGATCTGAACATCCTGCCCTACCACAACCTCGGCGAGCTCAAATACACCATGATCGGTGAGGAGTGCGAGGTCACGGGCCTCGATATGATGAAGAAGACCGATGAGCGCATCGGGCGGATCGTGGAGGCCTGCGAGCGCCTGGCGCCCCAGGTTCGCGTCACCGTTGGCGGCGAGAACATCCATTGGGATTAGCCGATGCGTCGTGTGGGTCGGTTGCGAGAGGGGAGGACTGCGAATATGGCGGACGGAGAGGTGAAGCGCGCCGTATACGGCAAAGCTCGCGAGCTGGGTGTAAACCTCGTGAGAACCTGCTCTGCGGATGCGTGGGAGGAGCGTCCCGTTCAAGACCCGGAGTTTTGGCCTCGCAACATCTGGCCATGGGCCAGCCGTGTCGTCGTGCTCGGGATGCCGCTTTTCGCGCCCATGATGGCGACCGCGCCTTCGATGGTCTACCAGGAGCTCTACGATACAAGCAACCGGGTGCTCGATGATATTGCGTACCTGCTGTCGAACTATGTGACGACTCTTGGCTATCGGGCGATGTACTTCCCGCGGGACTGCTATTTCAACATCAACGTGCTCGAAGACGACCCTCGAGCCGCTTTTTCGCATGTCCTGGCGGCTTACTATGCCGGCATGGGCACGATTGGCGACTCGCACAACCTCGTCACGACACAGTTCGGTCCCCGGCTGCGTATCGTGTCGATTCTGACCGACGCGCCGATCGAGCCCGATCCCATGTTGGAGCACGACCTCTGCATCCACTGCGAGAAGTGCCTCAGGTCATGTCCGGTGCGCGCCTTCACGCACGCCTTACAGCAGGGGCAAGACGTCTACGACATGGATGCGATAGCCTGCACGAAGTATCACGAGGAGCTCGTCGGGGCACATCACTGGCCATGCGGCATCTGTGCCGCCGTGTGCCCGGTCGGCGAGGATGTGCGACGATATCAGATGGAGCCTATGGTGACGCCGGAGGGAATAGCTCACTGCCAGCGTTTCGGCTCGTGATATCGAGTGCGCGCATGGGGTCTCGCCATGCGCCCGAGTCTGCTTGCACCATGTGCCGGCTGTGCGGAAAAGCTTGGCACAGCCGGCGTTTTTCATAGGTCGTATAGGCCGCAAAGAGCCGCCCGTGCGTTCGACTGTAAGGTCAAGCGCACGGGCGGCTCTGGAGTGGCGCACGGTAATTAGGCAGGCACCGGCGCCGCCGGGCGAGAATGGGGGAGAAAGGTAAAGAGAGGGGTACTGAGCCCGGCTATGATGCTTCGCGCCTACAGGGCTTTGCGGTAGAGTGCGATGACATCCTTGATGGTGGTCTGTCGGGGATTGACGACGATGTTGCCGCTCGTCATGGCATCGGCGGCCATGGCCTCGATCTTGTCTTCCGTTACGCCGACCTCAGAAAGCGTCGCCGGGATGTCCAGCTGCTTGAGCAGGTGACGAACCTCATCGGCGAGCATTTGCGGGCGGAAGTCGATGACGGGATGTCGATCCTCGCGGATGTAGTTGAAGATGCGCTCGTAGCGGCCGTGGTCGGCGAGCGCGTTGTACTCGACGATCGCGGGAAGCAGGATGGCGTTCGCCATGCCGTGCGCGACGTGGAAAAAGGCGCTTACCGGATGGCTCATGGCGTGCACATCGCCGCAGCGGGCGAAACCGAAGGCGATGCCGGCGAACGTGGAGCCCACCATCATGGCCTCAGCGGCCTCGATGTCGGCGCGGTTGGCCACGAAACGGCGGATGTTGGCACCGATGAGCTCCAGGGCCTTCTCTGCCATCGCGTCGGTGAACGGGCTTGCGTCGAGCGATGTATAGGCCTCCCAGGCATGAATCATGGCATCGATGCCGCAGGCGGCGGCGACGCCCGCTGGGGCGGTCATGATGAGCTCGGGGTCGAGCAGGGCGAATGCGGGCAGAATTTTCGCGCTGTATACGGACAGCTTGTGGTTGCGGGCCTCGTCGGTGATGACGGAGAACGGGGTGACCTCAGAGCCGGTGCCCGCCGTGGTGGGAATGGCGATGAGCGGTTCGATATCGCCGGGAACCTTGCCGGTGCCCTCGTAGGAGGTGATGCTGCCCCCAAAGCGCACGAGCACGCCGACGGCCTTGGCAACATCCATGGGGCTACCGCCGCCGAGAGCGACCAAGCACGCGGCGCCGCTTGCCTTATACGCCTCGGTTGCGGCGTCCACGATCTCGACGGTCGGATTGGGCAGCACGTCGAGATAGGAGGAGACCGTGATGCCGGCATCTTCGAGGATGTCCGAAACGTGCCCGACTGTGCCGATCTTCTCAAGTCCGCGGTCCGAAATCAAGAACGCATGCTTGGATCCGAGTTCCTTGACCAGCTCGGGCAAGCGTTGCAGGCTGCCGGTGCCGAAGACGATTTTTTGCGGAATCCCAAATCGGAAATCCTTCATGTGTGCCTCCCTCATTCGTGTTCTACAAGAGTTGTTGGAATGTAGAACATAATATGAATTACGTCCATCTTACGACCAGTGAGAAAGAAGTCAATGGCTTGTTGCGGTTTTAGCGCGAATGCACCCGAGCGGTATCGGTTTGCCGGTGTACGGTCTATAAGACGTGCTGGCCGTCCAAGCCCCGGTCCCCCATGCTCCCCGTGGCGAGTACCCGTTCTACATCATCCAGACTTTGGTAGCCGTAGGCATGAACCTGAGCTACGGCGATCAGTTCCTGAAGGTTTCTGCCCTCCTGTGCTGCGGTGCGGTATGTGGCGAGCAGGGAGGTGAGCGTGCGAAGTGAGTACGTCGACATCTCTCCGCGGGCATAGGTCTCGACGGAGGTCTTGTCTGGCGTGTCGTCACGGGTATGCAGCACCCGTCCCCGCCCCATATAGAGCGGGTAGTGTTGGGCAAGCTCATCTGCCCAGCGGACCGTGAGGCCTACCAGCTCTTCGACCGCCTCGTGCGTTTCATTTGGGACGGGTGGCAGCATGGTGGCGAGTGAGGCAAACTCGTCCGGATGCGTCGATTCCATCATGCGCGCGTACTTGATGGTGACGGGATTCATGCCGCGCGCCCGGTAGTCGGCCAAATCGTCCAGCCAGCTCTCAAGTGCTTGTCTGTCCCAGCAGGTGTATTGCGCGCGGCGCATCGTCGAGAATGTGCGGGGCATCGATTGGCAGCTTGCAGGGCCTCCGACGTTATTCACCTCTTGGAAGAACTCCCATTCCCGGGCGATGATCGTATCGATAAGGTTGTCTCGGTTGCGCACGGTTTTCTCCAACCGCGAATATTACCAACTGAACTGTTCTACATTCTACAACAAAGCGGGAAGCACGATGTGGGAAGAAGGCGGAGCAGTCGGGTTTTCTGATTGGGTTCGTAAAGGCCTCTAAACGCGATGCGGTGCACATCTCATGGGAAATGAGAGCCTGAAAATCACGAGTGCGCCTTTGGCATGTGCCTTGCGGCAACGAAGATGCCAAAGGTACACCAACGATTGCGGGGGAAGGACCGCAAGTAATATTGAGACCGCTGGGGACGGCTAAGGGGCCGCTACAGGCGGGCGACACCCGTCTCGCGGGCAGCGGCGGCCACGGCGGTGGCGATCGCGCCTTTCACGCGCGGGCTGAACGCTTCGGGAATGATGCGGCTGGCAGAAGGCCATCGGCTCGGACAATCTCGGCGAGCGCGTCGGCTGCGGCGAGCTTCATGGCATCGTTGATGTCGCGTGCACGCACGTCGAGGGCACCGCGGAAGATTCCGGGGAGCGCGAGTACGTTGTTGATCTGGTTGGGATAGTCGCTGCGGCCGGTCGCCACCACGGCGGCCCCGGTGGCAAGGGCATCTTCCGGCATAATCTCGGGGGTGGGGTTGGCACAGCCAGATGGTCAAGGGCGGGATGAGCCTGGTCTTTGGCGGTGAGGGTGCGTTTCACACCGTGCTGACCGGGCCGGGCACCGTGTGGCTGCAGACCATGCCCATGGCAAGCCTGGTCGAAGCCATCCTGCCGAGTGCCAAGGGCAACAGGCGCTAAACGCGATGGGCGGTTGGACCAAGATCGATCTCTTCAGAGCTGTCAGGCGGCCAAACAATTATTCTGTTTGATTGTGAGGTCTTCCATGTTCACGGGGGCGATACCCCTCGATAAAGCCGCAGATGAATCCTGCGGAAATGACAACGGGTATCGCGCCTGCGGGGAGTGCTGCCTTAAAAATCAAACACTATTTTGCATCGGTTGCCATTCGGCTAGGTGGATAGTCCACTTTGTTCTTTATGGCAACTTGTGGGGCCTGTCGAGCCGAACGATTCGTTAGGTTTGTTGCGTTTTGGGTGGACCTTCACAAACTTAACGCTTACATGGCGGCTGAAAACTTGGTAGGGTAGTCCTCACAGCTGCTCAACCGCACATATTCAAGCTGGCGTGCCCGCGCGAATCGGTACGCCAGCTTTTTTGTTGCGCGCAGGCAGCGTTCTGTAACCGTCGAGAAGGGATTATCTGACCGCATGCCGACCAACAAGCGCGAAAGCTTCATCTTCACCATCATCATGTGCTTCTGCATGGTGCTGTGGATGTCCATCTACAACGTCGCCCGTGTGCACGGCTGGGACTTCAGCCTCACCACCATCGCCGACGCATGGTTGGGCTTCCCGCCCGCCTACATCGTGGCCATGCTGCTCGATGTGCTGATTGCCAGTCGCGTTGCCAAGTGGTTTGCGTTTCGTTTCCTGGTGACGCCGGGCAAGAGCTCAAAGCTTGCTATCACGCTTTCAATCAGCACGATGATGGTGTTCCCCATGGTTTTCTTCATGTCGCTCTACGGCGCCATCGAGGCGTTCACCCATGTGGGCGACCCGGCTATGATCCTGCCGACCTGGATCTCCAACATTCCCTGGAACTTCATCGCGGCCCTGCCGTGGAACCTTCTTATCGCGGGTCCCGTGTCCCGCTGGCTGTTCCGTCGCGCGTTTCCCGAGGGAACGGTTCTCGCCGAGCCGGTCGCCGCGTAAGCGCGTCTCAGTCTGACGCAACAGCAAGGCCCCGCTGCCGCCTGGAAGCATCTGCATCCGGGATGGCGGTGGGGCCTTTTCTTATGAGTGGGGGCGTGCGAACCGGTACGTGCTGCGGAATCGGCCTTCTGCATGATTTGATTTGAAGAGTCGGGAAAACCGCACACGCATCGTGCTATTACCGCAGGATTCTGCAGCCCCTTGGCCGCGGTTTTGCCGGCGTCGGAAATCAAGTCGTGCAAAGGGCCGTATCTGCAGCACAATTCGCCCAGCCAGCCTCCATCATGCTGTTTACCGTGCGGCGCGGGCGTTACTGCTCGCGGGCCTCCATGATGAGCATCTGGAGGCGGTTCTCGATGTTCGCCTGGCTCGTGTCGGGATCGTAGTCGAGCGGCAGGATCGAGACGTCGGGATAGCGCTCCTTCAGGCTCTTGACGATGCCGCGTCCCACGATGTGGTTGGGCAGGCACCCGAACGGCTGCAGGATGATGAACGCGCGGCATCCCCGCTCGGCATGGTGCAGGATCTCCGCGGGGATGAGCACGCCCTCGCCCGCGTCGAACGTGTGATGGACGATGTCGTCGCTCGCGCGGACCAGCTCCGGCATGCGCTCGGGCGGCTCGTAGAGCGGGTGCTTGCAGGCGATGCGGTCGGCCGCGCTCTGGGCGAATTCGAACACGTCGTCGGACAGCGCCCATTCCGCCTTCTGCGCGAACGGCTTGTGGATGCCGTATTCGCGCACCTGAGCGTGCTTGTAGAAATACGTCTTGCGGATGACATCGGTCATGCGCGCCTCGATGACCTCGAAGCCGTTGCGCTCCAGGTACAGCTCGATGTCGCGGTTGGCGCCCGGATGGAAGTTGAGCAGGTATTCGCCGACGATCAGCACGGTCGGACGCGGATGGGAGCGGTCGATCTCCACCTCCGACATCACCTGGATGCCGCGGCGGAAGCCGGCGAGCCCTCCGCGCACGCCGCGCCGTTTGATGCCCTCCATCACGTGGTCGAGCGCGATTTCGAAGGCGCGATCGGACGCGCCGGGCTCCTTCTCATAGGGGCGCATCTTGCGCAGCAGCTCTTCGAGCGCGTCGATCATCGGCAGGCCGTGCGCGATGCGAAGCGCAGTGGCGGGGCTCATCTTGATGCCCGGGTGCAGGTTGTGGTCGTCGGCGGTATCGTTGGTGACGATGGGGATCTGCGCGAAGCCGGCGTCGTCGAGCGCCTTGCGCAGCAGGGCCGAATAGTGCGTAAGGCGGCAGTCGCCCACGTACTTGGCCATCATGACCGCGGTATGGTCCAGGTCGTAGCGCCCGCTCATGAGCGCGTCGAGCACCTCGCCGATCACGATCTGCGCGGGGAAGCAGATGTCGTTGTGCACGTAGCGCTTGCCCAGGCGGATGGCGTTCTCGCGGCCGAGGTCCAGCGAAGCCGTCTTCAGGCCCTGCTTGGCGAATGCGGCGGCCATGAGGCGCGAGAACGCATGCGAGGTGTTGGGCACGAGCACGGTATAGGTGTCGCGCTCCTCGCGGGTGAACTTGACGGGATACGGATCGGGAAGCTCGCGCACCTCATCCATATCGGCATCGCCGCGGGCGCGGCGGATGCGCGTCGTCTCCAGGAAGGAGCGGACGCGGATGCGCAGGGCGCCCTCGGCCGCGCTCTCATCGACTTTGAGCAGCAGGGGCCGTTTGGCCGAGACCTCGTGCATGAGGCGCGCCGCCTCGTCTGCCAGGTAGGCGTCATGGCCGCAGCCGAAGCTCGCGATCTGTGCGAACTCGAGGCAGTCGGTGCGCGCGGCGATGAGCGCGCACGACAGGATGCGCGCATGGTAGTTGTTGGCGATGTCCAGACGGCTTCGCGTGAGGTCGACCTCGCGCATGCCGGGAACGGAATCCGCGGTGAGCACGGGGACGCCCTGCTCGATGAACATGCCCGGCAGGTTGTGGTTGACCAGCGGGTCGGTTTGGTAGGGGCGCGCCGCCAGGACCACGCAGGTGCCGCTGCGCTCCTGAACCTGCTCGAGCACCTCCGCGCCGCGCGCCTCGAGCTCATCGGAGAACGTGGCCTGCGCGCGGTCGGCTTCCGCCAGGGCCTCGTGCGTCGCCTCGGCGGGGATGTTGAAGGTCGAGGCGAGGTACTGCACGAGCTGGTGCTCGCGGTCCTCGGCGGTGTACCAGTGGAACAGCGGGGAGTCGAAGGGGATGTCGAAGCGCTTGGCGGGGTTATCCGAGGAGCGGATGACCATGGGGTAGCCCTTGACCACCGCGCACATGGACTCGGCGGTCTCGGCGGTGCCCTCGGGCGCCACCGTGGTGATGATGGGCATGAAGATGCGGCCGACGTGCTTGTCCGCAAGATCGCGGATGTGCCCGTGCACGAGCTTCGCCGGGAAGCAGATGGTGTCGGAGCTCACGGCGGAAAGGCCGCGCTCGTACATCTTGTGCGAGCTCATGGCGGAGAGCACGACGGTGAAGCCGAGCGATTCGAGAAGCGCGGTCCAGAAGGGTGCCGAGTCCCAGATGGCGAGCACGCGCGGGATGCCGATGCGGATGCCGTTGTCGGGAAGGATCTGCTTGTGGTCGCGCTTGGCGAACAGCAGCCGCGTGCGCTCCTCGAACAGGTTGGGGACGTTCGAGATGGCCGCCGCGGCCTGCTTGGCGCGCTCGCGCACGGCGTGGTCGTGGGGGTCGCCGATGACCTCGCCGCGCGAGCAGCGGTTTCCGGTCACGTAGCGGTCTCCCGTCGAGAAGCTGATGATGGTGCGGTTGCAGTGGTTTCCGCAGAACGGGCAGGTCACGTTGCCCTCGCGCGTGAAGGTGAGGTCGCGGACGGCATCGAACCCGATGAAGGACGAGACCGGTTCCTCGGCCGCATCGCCCCGGGCGCCCTCGAGCTGCTCCTTGGCGAGCAGCGCGGCGCCGATCGCGCCCATCAGTCCGGGATAGGGGCTGCGCGTGACCTCGCGGCCGACGTACTGCTCGAAAGCGCGCAGCACGGCGTCGTTCGCGAACGTGCCACCCTGAACCACGATGTGCTCGCCCAGCGCATCCATGTTCGGCACGCGGACGACCTTGGTGAAGACGTTCTCGATGATGGAGCGGCACAGGCCGGCCATGATGTCGGCGGGCGTCTTGCCGTCGCGCTGCTCAGAGATCACGCTGCTCGTCATGAACACCGTGCACCGGCTTCCGAGCGCCGCGGGGCTGGTGGACGAGAAGGCCGTCGACGCGATGTCCTTGACCGGGATCTTGAGCGAGCGCGCGAAGTTCTCGAGGAACGAGCCGCAGCCCGACGAGCACGCCTCGTTGACGATGACGTCGGTGATGACGCCGCGGTCGACCCACATCGCCTTCATGTCCTGCCCGCCGATGTCCAGGATGAACGTCGCGTCGGGGCAGTAGGCGAGGGCCGCGCGGGCGTGCGCGACCGTCTCGACGGTGTGGTAGTCCGCGCCGAATGCGCGCGCGAACATCTGCTCGCCGTAGCCGGTGGTGCCCAGCGCGCGCACCTCGAGCGTCACGCCGCGGGAGGCGTAGCGGTCGCGAAGCTCGTTGATGGCCTCGCGGGCGACATCGATGGGCTCTCCCTGGTTCGAGGCGTAGAACGAGTCGATGGGCGTGCCGGATTCGTCGAGCAGCACGAGCTTGGTGGTCGTGCTGCCGGCGTCGATGCCCATATAGACCGGCAGCACGGCGCCGTCGATGAGCCGGGGCGGCTCGATGGGCTTGAGAGCGCAGCGCTCCTCGAACGCCCGGCGCTCCTCGTCGGATGAGAAGAACGGCGGAACCGCGGCATGGTGGCGCAGGGGGTGCTCGGCCATCCCGTCAAGGGAGGCCGCGACCTCCTCGAGATCGCGCGGCAGCCCCGCATCCTTCTCGTTTCCGCTGCGCGCGAGCCAAAGCGCCGCGCCGCGCGCCACGATCGTCTCGGAATGCTCGGGGATGATGACCTGGTCGGGGTCGAGCCCCAGGCGCTCGGCGAACACGCGCACGAGGGTGCGGTTGAACGTGAGCGGGCCGCCCTGGAACACCACGGGCGGATCGATATCCAGGCCTTGGGCGAGACCGCCGACCGTCTGCTTGACCAGGGCGTGGAACGTCGACAGGGCAATGTCCTCCTTGGCGACGCCCTGGTTGAGCAGCGGCTGGATGTCGGTCTTTGCGAAGACGCCGCATCGGCCCGAGATCTCGTAGACCGTGGTGCCGCGGGAGGCGAGGGACTCGAACTGCTCGGTGGCGACGCCCAGCACCGAGGCGATCTCATCGATGAACGCGCCCGTGCCGCCCGCGCACGTCCCGTTCATGCGCATGTCGTCCACGCGCGACGTGCCGTGATAGGGGTCGGTCTTGAAGAAGATCATCTTGGCGTCCTGGCCGCCGAGCTCGATGACGGTGCGCGCCTGCGGATACAGGGTCTGCACGGCGTTGGCGCCGGCGACGACCTCTTGGACGAAGGGGGCGCCGCACGCCTCGGCGATGGGGGCCGAACCCGATCCCGTGACCGCCAGCAGAAACCTCCTGCCCGGCATCTCGCGTGCGACCGCGCGCAGCGCAGATGCGGCGCACGCGGCTTGATGGGCGTGATGGCGCTCGTAGCTCGTGTAGAGCGCTTCATGCGTGGTCGGCTCGACGACGACCGCTTTGACCGTGGTCGATCCGATATCCAGGCCGAGCAGCAGGGCCTCGGACTCGCAGGCGTTCTCGTGAGAAGAGCAGATAGGGGATTGGGGCATACGGACGAAACCTTCAATAATCTGTTGAGAATCGATGGGACAGAAAAATGCTACCCAATTGCGCTCGAAATGAAAGGGGGTCCAGCAAAACTACTTAGGTACAGTACAATCTCGCGACGGAGCCGACGGACGCCCGTCTTGCGCCCCGCGGCAGGCGCCGGCATCCGCCATCGGGGACGAGTGCGTTCGGCGGATGCATCCGAGCCTGAGCCGGCGATTCGGGTACCAGTATTCTATATATGTCTTTGAGAGGGGAATACGATGGCCGATGCCAAGGACATCATCATCGACTGCGACCCGGGCCAGGACGACGCGGTGGCGCTCCTGCTCGCGGTGGGTGACCCGCGCGTCAACCTGCTCGGCGTGACCACCGTGGGCGGCAACCAGAGCCTGCCCAAGGTGACGCGCAACGCGCGCGCGGTGCTGGAAGCGGCCCATGCCCGGGATGTCTGCGTGCACGCCGGAAGCCCCCGTCCCCTGGTGCGCGGGCTGCGCGTCGCGGCGGAGGTCCACGGGGAGACGGGCCTTGACGGCGCCCGTCTGCCCGAGCCGGTGCGCCCGCTCGACGAGGGTCATGCCGTCGCATGGATCATCGAGACCGTCATGGCGCGCGAGCCGGGTACGGTGACGCTGGTCGCCCTAGGCCCGCTCACCAACATCGCGCTGGCGGCGCGCATGGAGCCGCGCATCGTCGAGCGGGTGCGCGAGGTCGTGCTCATGGGAGGCGCCGTTCGCGAGGGGAACGCCTCGCCGGTCGCCGAGTTCAACATCGCGACCGATCCCGAGGCGGCGCATATCGTGTTCCACGAGGCGTGGCCGCTCACCATGGTCGGCCTCGACGTGACGCATCAGGCGCTGTGCACGCCGGAGGTGCAGCGGCGCATCGCCGGGCTGGGCAGCGATATCGCGTCCCATGTGTGCGGCATGATGGATTTCTTCCGGCGCGCGTACCATGCCAACAGGGCCTTTCCGGACCCGCCCGTGCACGATCCGTGCGCCGTGGCCTATGTCATCGACCCCGGCGTCATGGAGGTGCGGCGCTGCCCGGTCGATATCGAGCTCGCCGGCACCGTGACGGCGGGCATGACCGTGGCGGATCTGCGCGGGCCCGAGCCCGACGCGCGTGCGTGCCATACGCAGGTCGGGCTACGGCTCGACGTCGAACGGTTTTGGAATCTGGTCGTCTCTGCCATCGAGGCAATCGGTTAGGAGCAGCTCATGGGACGAGTCATCGTGTTCGGCAGCCTCAACATGGACCTCAGCATCGCATGCGAGCGGATGCCACGGGCGGGCGAGACCATCACGGGCGGGGATTTCCTCATCGGTGCGGGCGGCAAGGGCGCCAACCAGGCGTCGGCCGCCGCGCGCATGGGCGCCGAGGTGCACATGATCGGGGCGGTCGGCGCCGACGTGTTCGGCGAGCGGCTCGTCGAGGGCCTGCGGGCGGACGGGGTCGGGTGCTCGCATGTGACCGAAGCGAAAGGGGCCACCACGGGCGTGGCGGTCATCACGCGCTGCGAGGGCGACAACCGCATCGTGCTCGACCCGGGGGCAAACCATCTGCTCGATGCCGATGCGGTCGCCCGGGCGCTCGACGGCCTGGTCGGCGGCGACGGAGCGGGATCGGTGTTCCTCGTCCAGCTGGAGTGCGACGTGGCGGCCACGCTGGCGGCCCTGGCGTGCGCCCACCGGCGCGGCATGTGCACGGTGTTCAACCCGGCTCCGGCGCGCGAGCTGCCCGTCGAGGTGTGGCGGAACGTCGACGTCGCGTGCCTGAACGAGACCGAGTGCGAGGTCATCACGGGCACGGCTCCCGTGGACGACGAGAGCGCGCTTTGTGCGATGGAGCTCATGAGGGCGTGGGGCGTGCGCACCGTCGCGCTGACGCTCGGCGCCAAGGGGTCGTTGGTGCTCGGCGACGGCGGCCTGATTCGATCCGTGCCGCCGAAGGTCGAGGTGGTCGACACCACGGGTGCCGGAGACACCTACATCGGCGCGCTGGTCACCGGCCTTGCCGCCGGCCTTCCGCTGGAGCAGATCATATCCCGTGCAACCGAGGCGTCGGCTCTCGCCACGACCTATCTGGGCGCCCGCCCGCCCGCATAACGGGTCGGTTGGGGACGGGTTCGTTTCAACCCATGCCGACGCGACCGGCGCCGATCGCCCCGTTCGTTAAGCCGTCGAGGAGTTTTAGCCGGTGTTTCCGCGGGCTTCTTTTAAAAATTCACGTTTCGGTTAAGATAGTGCAACTTTGGGTACCACACTGGTCGAACGAACAAGTGTTAGCACGTAAGAGGTATTCGCATGCTAGATCGATTCACCGACCGTGCACGGCGCGTCATGTCCTTGGCCAAGGAGGAAGCGCTGGCACAGAATTCCACGAAGGTGGGCACCGAGCACCTGCTGCTCGCGCTCGCCAAGGAGCAGGAGGGCATCGCCGCGGAGGCGCTGCGCTCCCTCGATATCAGCTACGACGACATCTTGACGCAGCTCAAGGAGATCCGCACCACGGTTCCCGATGAGGAGCAGCCCGCGGAGGCCGCCAAGCTCGCGTTCACCCCGCGCGTCATCTCGGTCATGGAGCGCTCCTTCCGCCTGGCGCGCGAGAACAACCAGACCTACGTGTCGACCGAGCACCTGCTGCTCGGCGTGGTCGACGAGGGCGACGGCATGGGCATGGACATCCTCCAGCGCCTGGGCGTGTCCGCGGCCGCGGTGCGCGGCGCGGTGGACAAGCTCACGTCGAAGGACCAGGGGCGCAAGCGCCCCATGGCGGGCTCGGCATCCGGGCGTCCCGGTGCGGGCCTGCCGTTCTTCTCGGGCGAGTCGGCGCGCGCCGACGACGCGAACGCCAGCACGCTCGCCCAGTTCGGCACGAACCTCACCGCGCAGGCGCGCGAGGGCAAGCTCGACCCGGTCATCGGGCGCGAGAAGGAGATCTCCCGCATGATGGAGATCCTTTCCCGCCGCACCAAGAACAACCCCTTGATCCTGGGCGATCCGGGCGTGGGCAAAACGGCCATCGTTGAGGGCCTGGCCCAGCAGATCGCTTCGGGCGACGTGCCGGAGAACCTCGTCAACATGAACATCTGGACGCTCGACCTGCCGGGCCTTGTCGCGGGCGCCAAGTACCGCGGCGAGTTCGAGGAGCGCCTGAAGAACGTCATCCAGGAGGCCACCGAGGCCGACGACATCATCCTGTTCATCGATGAGATGCACACGCTGATCGGCGCCGGCTCCGCCGAGGGCTCCATCGACGCGAGCTCCATGCTCAAGCCGGTGCTCGCGCGCGGCTCGTTCCAGATCATCGGAGCGACCACGGCCGAAGAGTTCCGCAAGTACCTCACCAAGGACCCCGCGTTTGAGCGCCGCTTCCAGCCGATCGACGTCGAGGAGCCGAGCGTCGAGGACACCATCAAGATCCTGAACGCCTTGCTGCCCCGCTACGAGGAGCACCACCACGTGCGCTACACGCCCGCGGCGGTCGAGGCGGCGGCCAACCTGTCGTCCCGCTACATCCAGGATCGCTTCCTGCCCGATAAGGCCATCGACCTGATCGACGAGGCCGGCGCCCGCGCCCGCATCGCGGCCAATCGCGCCCCCGAGCCGGTTCGCGCCGCCGAGGCGCACGTCGGCGAGCTCAAGGCAGCGGTCGAGGCGGCCACGAAGGACGACGACATGAACCGCGCCGCCGAGCTCAAGGAGCAGCAGCACGCCGCCGAGATCGAGCTGTCCGAGGCCCGTGCCGCCTGGAACGCCGAGATGGACGCGAGCCCGCTTGCCATCGACGTGCCGCAGATCGCCGACATCGTGTCCGCGACCTCGGGAGTGCCGGTGTCCTCGCTGACCGAGGACGAGTCCCGTCGTCTGCTCGCCTGCGAGGACGTGCTCAAGACCCGCATCATCGGCCAGGACGAGGCGGTGCACGCGGTGGCCAAGGCAATCCGCCGCTCGCGCTCGCCGCTCAAGGACCCGCGCCGCCCGGGCGGCTCGTTCATCTTCCTCGGCCCCACGGGCACGGGCAAGACCGAACTCGCCAAGACGCTCGCCGAGCACCTGTTCGGCAGCAAGGACGCGCTGATCAGCTTTGACATGAGCGAGTTCGCCAGCGAGTACGAGGTCTCCAAGCTTATCGGTAGCCCTCCGGGATACGTGGGCCACGAGGAGGGCGGCCAGCTCACCAAGGCCGTGCGCCGGCATCCGTACTCCGTCGTGCTGTTCGATGAGATCGAGAAGGCGCACCCGGACATCTTCAACGTGCTGCTGCAGGTGCTCGACGAGGGCCGTCTGACCGATGGCCAGGGCAAGACCGTCGACTTCCGCAACACCGTGATCATCATGACGTCCAACGTGGGCGCGCGCGAGATCGCGCAGGACGCGAGCGTGGGCTTTGGCACCACCGGCGAGACCGGGCTTTCCGCCAAGGAGATCAAGAGCCGCGCCATGGGCGAGCTCAAGCGCCTGTTCAGGCCCGAGTTCTTGAACCGTATCGACGACATCGTAGTCTTCCAGAAGCTTGCGGGAGAGTCGCTCACCAAGATCGCCGAGCTTCTCGTGGACGACCTGCGCCAGCGCCTGATCGCCAACGGCATGAACATCGTGCTGACCGATGCCGCCATCGCCAAGATCGTGGCCGAGGGCACCGACCTCACCAACGGCGCCCGTCCGCTGCGCCGCGCCATCCAGCGCCTCATCGAGGATCCTTTGAGCGAGGAGCTGCTGGCGGGCGAGTGGCGCGAGGGAGACACGGTGCTCACCGATGTCGTGGACGACGAGTTCGTCTTCAGCCACGGCACGGGCGAGATTCCGGCTCCGCGGGCGACCGGCGTGCTGGGCGCGTCATTCGAGCCCGCGCCGCGCAGCGGCTCGGCGGGCGCCCGGAACTCTTCGGGCACCGCACGGCAGCTGGGCGCCGGGGCGCGCTCGTAGGGTTCGGGAACCGGCCCGCGCCCTCCTCAAAATCCTGAATAGGGTGACCTATCGAACGGCGTCCGCCATCGCGGGCGCCGTTTTCGTTGCGGAGCGCGCCAGCGTGCGGATGTGGTCGGGGACCTACGGCGACCTAGGCAACCTTGGTGGTGACATTTTTCTGTTTAACTTTGTAAAACGTTGTCGCAAAGCGGTGGTATCCATGAGAAAATATTTGCATGACTGAGAATGCGAGCAGATGGAGTAGCACATTGGATAAAAACGAGATTCAAAAGCGCATGGACCAGGCCATCAGGCTGACCGCTCCCGGTCAGCCCATCAGGACCGCCCTTGACATGATCATCGCCGGGCATCTCGGCGCCCTGATCTGCGTCGGCGATACCGAAAACGTGCTCGCCGCCGGCAACGACGGCTTTCCGCTGAACATCTCGTTTACCTCCAACCGCCTGTTCGAGCTTTCCAAGATGGACGGCGCGGTCGTGATCGACGAGGATCTGTCGCACATCCTGCGCGCCAACTTCCACCTCAATCCGGATTCCTCCATCACCACGAGTGAGACGGGCATGCGCCATCGCACGGCCGCCCGCATGAGCGTGCTGACCGACGCCATCATGATTTCGGTGTCGTCCCGCCGTTCGGTGGTGAACGTCTACGTCAAGGGCAAGGCCTACGAGATCCAGCCCGTCGGCATCATCATGAGCTCGGTCAACCAACTCATCGCCACGCTGCAGACCACGCGCGCCTCGCTCGACAAATCGCTGGTCCGCCTGACCGCCCTTGAGCTGGACGACTACGTCACGCTCGCCGACATCACCGGCATCTTCTCGAGTTTCGAGATCATGCAGCAGGCCAAAGAGGAGCTTCGCAGCTGCATCGTCAAGCTCGGCAACCAGGGCAAGCTGGTCCAGATGCAGATGGAGCAGCTCGCCGGCGAGAGCATGGATACCGAATACGACCTCATGATCCGCGACTACGCGAGCGATTCTTCGGAGGAGAACGCGCGTCGCATCCGTGAGCGCTTCAGCTCCATGACGCCCGAGGAGCTCTCCAATCCCGCGCGCGTCGCCGACGCGCTCGGTTTCGACGACCTGGATGAGGATTCCGTCATGACGCCGCTCGGCCTGCGCACCCTTTCGCGCGTGTCGGTGGTGCGCGACGGTGTGGCCGAGAAGATCGTCGACGAATACGGCTCGCTGCAGGAGCTCATGGGCGATATCCAGAAGGACCCCGAGCGCCTGGGCGACTTCGGCGTCAACAACCCTGCGATCCTGGCCGATTCCCTGGCGCGCATGCAGGGCAAGCAGGGTGCCTGACATGGGCGACGTGTGCGCGGTCATCGTTGCCGGCGGATCGGGGCAGCGTTTCGGCAACCCCGGCGGCAAGCAGCTCATCGATGCCGCGGGACGTCCGCTCATGACCTGGTCGCTTCTGGCGTTTGACGCCGCGCCCTCGGTCGGCCATATCGTGGTGGTCTGCCCGGCTGGGCGCACCGAGGAGGTGCGCCGCCGCGCGGTCGATCCGTTCGATCTCACGGTGCCCGTGAGTTTTGCCCCCGCGGGCGATACCAGGCAGGATTCCACGCGCTCCGGTCTGGCGGAGGTGCCTGAGACCTGCGATTTCGTGGCGATCCATGATGGCGCACGCCCCCTCATCACCCCGGAGGTCATCGAAGGCGCGGTGCGCGTCCTGCGTGAGGACGCCGAACTCGACGGCGTGGTGTGCGGACAGCCCGCCGTCGACACGCTCAAGCTCGTCGAAGACGGAATGATTCTCGACACGCCCGATCGAAGCCGCTTCTGGACCGTTCAGACGCCCCAGATCTTCCGCGTCGAGGCGCTCCGCCGTGCCGAGGACGCCGTGCGCGCGGAGGGCTTCGTGGGCACCGACGACGCATCGATCGTCGAGCGCGCCGGCGGCCGCGTCCGCTGCGTCGAGGCTCCGCGCGACAACCTGAAGGTCACGTTGCCCGAAGACCTGCCCTTGGTTGAATTCCTGCTGCGCTCTCGCGGCTGATCGATGGGTTGCTTGGGGACGGGTCCGTTTCAACCCATCCCGCCGTCCCGGTTCGGCGCTTTTTCATGAACGCCGTCTAGTGCTCCCTTAACCTTGCGCGCGCTCCACGAGGTCGGTAAACAGTCCGAGCATGCGCGGTTCGCTTTCGAGCAGCTCTTCAGGGTGCCATTGGACCAAAACGATCTGGCCGTCTGCAGATTCCAGTGCTTCGGGGATGCCGTCTGAGGTACGGGCGATCACGGTAAGACCGCGTCCCGCTTCTTTGACGCATTGGTGGTGGAGGGTGTTGGTGTACAGCGAGGTGGTACCGAGGATGCGTGCCACACGGCTTGCAGCGTCGATGTCGATGCGGTGCATCAGGTAGTCGCGGTTTTGCTTCTGGGCATGCAGCAGATGCCGGGGGTTCGCGTAAGCGAGGTCTTGGTACAGACTGCCTCCCAGGGCGACGTTGACAAGCTGCAGGCCACGGCAGATGCCGAGTATGGGAAGGCCCAACTCGAGGGCACGCATGCAGGCCGTCATCCAAAGTCGGTCGGTGTGCAGGTCGACTTCGCCCAGCTCGGGCAGGGGATCTTCGTGGTAGAGACGCGGATCGACGTCGATGCCTCCCGGCAGGAGCAATCCCTGGCAGCAGGCGAGAGGCCTGTCCACGTCATCGATGCCCGTCGTGGCGGGGATGATCAGCGGCACACCGCCGCCTCGCTGGACGGCCGCACAGTACGCGGCGTTGGTGAAGTCGCGCATGACGGGGACGTTTCCGCTCGCGTCGATCGTGCGCATGCCGAGAATGCCGATGACCGGCCGATCCATAGGGCTCTCCTTTGGCGGTTGAGTGCAACAAGCCAAACCGAGCTCTCGCGTCGGTTGGCCGCGCACCATGGTAGCAAGTTTGGTGTGCGATGTGGGTGCGATGGGCAGTGGTATGCCGCACCCCGCCATCGCTCGCTTTTCATGAAAAAGTGCGATGTCAGAAATCGCTTTCCTGGGCAAACGCCGAAAACGGTGTCCTTCGTTCATAAAAAACCGGGGAGCTGAAGTTCGGTCAGTCCAGGCTGCGCCGGCTGCGAGCGACCGGTGTGAAAGCGAGCGGTCGATACCCTATGCAATCGTGTCCTCACTCGGGGCCTTCCGGCAAACCTTCGCCTGCTGAGGTATGATGCTGGCAACGCAAACCGAGCAGGAAGGCAATCGCGCCATGCAGCAGCCCGCACTTCGCATAGGACACGGCTACGATGTTCACCGTCTGGTGGAAGGACGCCGCTGCATCATCGGTGGCGTGGACATCCCGTACGAGAAGGGCCTGCTCGGCCATTCGGACGCCGACGTGCTCGCTCACGCGCTGGCAGACGCGATTCTCGGCGCCTGCCGAGGAGGCGACATCGGGAAGCTATTCCCCGACACGGATCCCGCGTACGAGGGCGCGGACTCGCTTGTGCTGCTTTCGCGCGTCATGGAGTTCGCACGCGAGCGCGGCTACGAATTCGTCGATGCCGACTGCACCATTGCGGCGCAGGCGCCCAAGATCACGCCGCATCGCGACGCGATGCGCGCCAACCTCGCCCGCGCGCTCGGCGTCGATGTCGAGCAGGTGGGCGTGAAGGCGACGACCACCGAGAAGCTTGGCTGGGAAGGCGAGGGCGCCGGCATCGGCGCCTGGGCCGTGTGTCTGCTCGAGCGATGTAGCTCCCGCGACCGGGCCTAGGAGCCGGCGCATCGCCTGCCCCGAAGACCCCATCTCCGACCGACCGCACGACGGACGGGCGAGGTGCCGCATCGCGCCTCGCCGTCTTTGGACCTCCCTGAGAGGATGTTTGCCATGAAGATCTACAACAGCAAGACCCATACCAAAGAAGGGTTCCAGCCCATCGAGGCGGGCAAGGTGCGCATGTACGTGTGCGGCCCCACCGTCTACGACAACATCCACATCGGCAACGCGCGCACGTTCATCTCCTTCGACGTCATCCGCCGCTGGCTGATCGCCTCCGGGTTCGAGGTCACGTTCGCGCAGAACCTCACCGATGTGGACGACAAGATCATCAACCGCGCGAACGAGCAGGGCCGTACGGCCGAGGACGTGGCGAGCGAGTTCTCCGAGAAGTTCATCGCGGTCATGCACAAGGCCAACGTGATGGATCCCGACATCCGTCCGCGCGCCACCAAGGAGATCGGCCCCATGATCGGCATGATCAAGACGCTCATCGAGCAGGGTCACGCCTATGCGGCCGATAACGGCGACGTGTACTTCGCGGTCCGTAGCGACCCCAGCTACGGCGAGGTTTCCGGTCGCAAGATCGACGACCTGATGGTCGGCGCGCGCATCGAGGAGAACGAGGACAAGAACGATCCGCTGGACTTCGCCCTGTGGAAGGCCGCCAAGCCGGGCGAGCCCATGTGGAACTCCCCGTGGGGCAAGGGGCGCCCCGGCTGGCATACCGAGTGCGCCGCGATGGTGCACCGCTACCTGGGCACGCCGATCGATATCCACGGCGGCGGCTCCGACCTCGCCTTCCCGCATCATGAGAACGAGTGCGCGCAGGCCTCGTGCGCGTGGCATCAGGGCTTTGCCAACACCTGGATGCACACGGGCATGCTGCTTGTGGACGGCGAGAAGATGTCGAAGTCGCTCGGCAACTTCTTCACGCTCGAGGAGGTGCTCGAGAAGCACTCCGCGGCGGCGCTTCGCCTGCTCATGCTGCAGACGCACTACCGCAGCCCGCTCGACTTCAGCTGGGAGCGTCTCGAGGGCGCGGAGAACTCGCTCGCGCGCATCGCGGGAACGGTGAACAACCTCAAGTGGGCTGCCGACCACGCGGAGGGCGAGGCGGACGCCCAGCGCGCGGCCGCGCTCGTTGCCGCGACCGAGAGAGCTTCCGCGGAGTTCGAGTCCTGCATGAACGACGATTTCAACACTGCCGGTGCGCTCGCTGCGTACTTCCAGTTGGTGACGGAGGCGAACACCTATCTCGACCAGGCCGGCTCCGCCGTGGACGAGGAGGCGGCGACCGTGTGCGCCGTGTCCATCGCGGGCGCGTTCGCGATCCTGGGCATCGAGCTGCCGAAGCCGGAAGAGGAGCTGCCGGTCGGCCTGCTCGGCGTCGCCGCCGGGCTTGTCGGCTATACGGGCGATGACGTCGACGAGGCCGCGGAGAAGATCCTTGCCGCCCGTGCCGAGGCGCGCGCAGCCAAGAATTGGGAGCTTGCCGACGCGATTCGCGACCAGCTTCGCGACATGGGCCTCATGATCGAGGACACCGCCGCGGGATCGCGCATCAAGCACCTCTAGCGTCACCTTTTGGGACGGGGCCATCTTTAATCATCTGCGAGCAGGGGTTTCGATTGCGAAGCCCCTGCCGTCCTTTTAGGGCTCCGACGTCGTTCCCAACCGTGGAACATCTGCGCAACGTGCCGGCGTCGAGGACGTCTCATCTATACTGCAAGGTCGAATAACGATGAGAGTCAGATGGGAGCCGCATGGCACGACAGCAGAACAACAAGGGACAGCGCCCCGAAGCTCGCGGAGGGCGCGGTGCGAACCGCAAGGGGCCCGAAAGGCAGCGCGAGGCCGCTGGGCGACAGCGCCCGGGCGGACGCAGCCAGGCGCATCCCGGCAAGGGCGGCCAGCGCTCCGGGGGAGCGACGCGCCCTGCTCGCGCGGCCCAGCCCGCCCATGCACCGGCGGGCTCGTATCTCGAAGGCCGCCGCGCAGCCATCGAGGCGCTGCGCACGGGTTATCCCGTCAAGCGCGCGCTGGTTGCGGAGAGCTCGAGTAAAGACGTCGTCCTGACGCAGATCATCGAGGCGTTGCGCTCGGTGAACGCGCCTGTCAGCTACGTTGCCCGCGAGCAGCTCGATGCCATCTCGAGCCATGGTGCGCATCAGGGCATCGTGCTCGAGGTCGGCTCGTACCCGTACGCCGACCTGTCGGACATCATCGCGCGCGCCGGCGACGGTCCGGCGCTGGTGCTCGTGCTCGACCATGTGACCGACGCGGGCAATTTCGGTGCAATCGTGCGCTCGGCCGAGGTCGTCGGCGCCGCGGGCGTCGTCATCGCGAACAAGCGCGCCGCCGAGGTCACGGTTGCGACCTATAAGACGAGCGCGGGCGCGGTCATGCATCTGCCGATCGCCCAGGTTCCCAACATCGCGCGTGCGCTCGAGGACCTCAAGGAGGCCGGTTTTTGGGCGTGCGGTGCTTCCGAACGCGCCGAGCAGGTGTGCTGGGACGCTCCGCTCGAGGGCCGGGTCGCGCTCGTCATGGGCTCAGAGGGCGAGGGCATCTCCCGCCTGGTGCTCCAGACGTGCGATTTCCTGACCAAGCTTCCCCAGCGCGGTGAGACCGAGAGCCTGAATGTCGCCCAGGCGGCGACTGCCCTCAGCTTCGAGTGGATGCGCCGCAACCGCGCCGTGCTCGTTGACGGGGCGGGCGAGTAGCCCATGACCAAGAAGAACCGGGCCAAGGCCAAGGCGAAGCGCTTCGGCGAGGGATCGGCGCAAAAGTTCGTCGATGCGAGCACCTACGGCGTGGGCAACGCGTTCGCCTCGGCCTTCTCGACGCCCGACGTGCCGCGCGGGTCGAACGTGAGCGGGAAGCGCGAGCTTCTGGTCGTAGACGGCTACAACGTCATCCATGCGACGCCGCGCTACGAGCAGCTTATCTTCGACAAGTCGGACGACCCCTATTCGCACGATGTGTACGACCGCGCGCGCACGGCGCTGATCGCCGACGTCGCGGCGTTTGCCGGTCGCCGCTACGAACCGGTCATCGTGTTTGACGGCGCCGGCAACGTTTCGGCCGACCGGCCCAATCTGCCGCAGGCGGGCGTGCGCATCGAGTTCTCTCCCACAGGTGTATCGGCCGACACGGTGGTTCAACAGCTGTGCACCGATGCCCGTGAGGCGGGCCGTGCGTGCACGGTGGTTACCAGCGACGGCACGATCCAGGCGACCGTGATGGGGAAGGGCGTGGCGCGCATCTCGGCCCGCATCTTCGTGGAGGAGCTTCGTCACGTCGACGAAGATGTGCGCGAGGCGGAGGAGGCCCCCAAGATCAAGATGACGCTGGGAGGACGCCTGTCGCCCGAGTCTCTCGCGCGTCTGGAGGCGCTCCGCAACAGCTTCCGATAGGAAATGGGTTGGTTGGGGACGGGTTCGTTTCGACCCATTTTGCCGGCCCGTTGGCATGGCGGAATTCCATGTATAAAGCCCTGATAAACCCGCAGGTGGCGAGAAATCCCGTGCATAAAAATCGCCCGAAGTAAAACCCACCGGAGACATAGGCTGAGTTTGTCACTGTTTTTCGGTGCCCTTTCCCCACATGCGGCATACCCCTCGACATTCTCCCAGCTGTTTTCTGCGGAAACGTCGGGGGCTGTGGCGCATGTGGAGGAGCGACACCGAAAAACAGTGACAAACTCGTATACACGGTTTTCGGGCGGTTCGCTGGGGCGATCGCTTCGCACAAGAGCTCAAGCCGCTACGCCTCCAGCCGCCAGACACGGTTGGTTGAGGACGTGTTCGCTTCAACCTATCTGTCGCGGATTGACGGGGACGTTGCCCGCACTCTTTCATAACCCCCGTTGGACCGCTGCGAGTATGGTGGAGCAGCGGAAGTTATTCTGGGATGACGCTTCAAAGTCTTGCCGGATTCGAGGGGTTTCAGTATCCTGAAGAAGCTTCGCGCGCAAGCGCCAAGCGTGCCAGCGTGGCTCAACGGTAGAGCAAATGATTTGTAATCATTGGGTTGCGGGTTCGATTCCTGTCGCTGGCTCCATAGAAAACAGCAGGTCAGACACGGTAAACGGTCTGGCCTGTTTCTTTTTGTTGCCAGTGTTAATAAGAAGTGCCAGTAAATCGCCAGGAAACGGTCATGAACCAGTCATGAAATCGAGGCGGATACGGAACGCTGAACCTACGTCGGGGGAGCTCGAACATCGAAGCCGGGCTTACCAGTCGGTCGAGCGTCCCTCTGTCACTTGCGCCCATCCCTAATGGCAGAGGGCAGGCCGTGGGAGACGGGCGCGGGCGACGGGATGGGTTGAAATGAACCCGTCCCCAAACAACCCATCCCAGGCGCAGAAGCAGAAGGGGTATCCCCAGTTTGCAAAAGTGCAAGCGGAAGGTACGTCCCCAATTTGCACTTGTCAGGAATCCTGCGTCTTCACAAGCTCACCATGATAAAGTGCCACTAAAACCGCAGGTCAAGGCCTATGTGGCACAAATAGGATACGCCCGGTGGCGTGTATTAAGCAACTTTGCGTTGACATCCGGCCCCCTAGCGTCGTAATATCCTTCCTGCGCAACGGAGCGGCCAGCCGTTCCGAGCGCGTGAACACATGGGAGTTTGCCCGAGTGGTTAATGGGGACGGGCTGTAAACCCGTTGGCTATGCCTACATAGGTTCGAATCCTATAGCTCCCACCCGTTCACGCCTGTGTAGCTCAGTCGGTAGAGCACCTCGTTGGTAACGAGGAGGTCACCGGTTCAAGTCCGGTCGCAGGCTCCAGTACGGCGGTGTAGCTCAGCTGGTTAGAGCACACGGTTCATACCCGTGGCGTCACTGGTTCGAATCCAGTCACCGCTACCCAGGTAACACGGTGGCTTTCCTATATACTAGGGGAGCCACTAAGTTTATTGGTACGTCCCGCCGGGGACACCTTTAAGGAGGAGGCTTCATGGCCAAGGAAAAGTTCGAGCGCACTAAGCCGCATGTTAACATCGGCACCATCGGTCACGTTGACCACGGCAAGACCACGCTGACGGCTGCCATCACCAAGGTTCTCTCCGAGACCGAGGGCTGCAAGGCCGACTTCACCGCGTTCGAGAACATCGACAAGGCTCCCGAGGAGCGCGAGCGCGGCATCACCATCTCCGTCGCTCACGTCGAGTACGAGACCGCTACGCGTCACTACGCTCACGTCGACTGCCCCGGCCACGCTGACTACATCAAGAACATGATCTCCGGTGCTGCTCAGATGGACGGCGCTATCCTGGTCATCGCTGCCACCGACGGCCCCATGGCCCAGACCCGCGAGCACATCCTGCTCGCCCGTCAGGTCGGCGTGCCCTACATCGTCGTGTTCCTGAACAAGTGCGACATGGTTGACGACGAGGAGCTTATCGATCTCGTCGAGATGGAGACCCGTGAGCTCCTCTCCGAGTACGACTTCCCCGGCGACGACATCCCCGTTGTCCGCGGCTCCGCTCTGGGCGCCCTCAACGGCGAGGAGAAGTGGATGGATTCCGTCCGCGAGCTCATGAAGGCTGTTGACGAGTACATCCCGACCCCCGAGCGCGACGACGCCAAGCCGTTCCTGATGGCTGTCGAGGACGTCATGACCATCTCCGGCCGTGGTACCGTTGCTACCGGTCGTGTCGAGCGCGGTCAGCTCAAGCTCAACGAGCCCGTCGAGATCGTCGGCATCAAGGAGACCCAGTCCACCGTTGCTACCGGCATCGAGATGTTCCGCAAGACCATGGACTTCTGCGAGGCTGGCGACAACGTCGGCATCCTGCTGCGCGGCATCAAGCGTGAGCAGATCGAGCGCGGCCAGGTTCTCTGCAAGCCCGGTTCGGTTCACCCGCACACCAAGTTCACCGGCGAGGTCTACGTCCTCACCAAGGAGGAGGGCGGCCGTCACACCCCGTTCTTCGATGGCTACCGTCCGCAGTTCTACTTCCGTACCACTGACGTGACCGGCTCCGTCAAGCTGCCCGAGGGCACCGAGATGGCCATGCCTGGTGACCACATCACCATCGAGGGCGACCTCATTCACCCGATCGCCATGGAGGAGGGCCTGCGCTTCGCTATCCGCGAGGGTGGCCACACCGTTGGCTCCGGCGTTGTCAGCACCATCATCGAGTAACTTCGGTTAGTCGTAGCTGATTTGCTTCTTGAACCCGGCTCCTTTTCGGGGGAGCCGGGTTTTTCTTGTCTACTCCTTTGTACAGGTTGTGTAACGAATTTGCAGATGTCCACCAGATTTCAAAGGAGCATTGACACACTTCCGTATCTGCGGTTAAATGTTCCACCGTGCCCGCAGGGGACGGTAAATGGAGGTTATTAGATACATGCGTACTCTCGTTACACTTGCCTGCACCGAGTGCAAGCGTCGCAACTATACGACGACCAAGAACAAGGCAAACATGCCTGATCGCATGGAGATCAAGAAGTATTGCCCCTGGTGCCGTCGTCACACCGTGCACAAAGAGACTCGCTAGTCTCACGTACATACGCCAGTAGTTCAATTGGTAGAGCATCGGTCTCCAAAACCGAGTGTTGAGGGTTCGAGTCCTTCCTGGCGTGCCAGTTTGTAATCCGTAAGCCTCCTTGTGAGGCTTACGGTTTCTAATGTCTAGGTGGTTTAGGCCGGAGGTAAACGTCATGGCCAACAAGAAGTCCAAGAAGAAGAGCAACCAGGCTTCTCCTGCTGCTTCTAAGGCCCAGCCTGCGCAGGCAGCCGGCAAGAAGGCGGATGCCAAGAAGGCCGCTCCTCAGAAGGAGGAGAAGAAGTCTCTCTTCAAGAAGGGCGAGAAGGCCCCTGAGACGTCGAAGAAGGCTTCCAAGAAGACCACCAAGGCCAAGAACGCCAAGCCGGGTATCATCGCCCGTGCAAAGAAGTACCTTGGCTCCATCCGCTCCGAGATGAAGCGCGTTGTGTGGCCGTCCAAGAAGGAGCTCATCAACTACTCCGTGGCGGTCGTCGTTTCGCTCGTTGTCGTTGGTATCGTGATCGCCGTCCTCGATGTTGTCATCGGTGAGGGCCTTCTGCTCTTGTCGGGACTGAGGGGGTAGTTCATGTCTAAGCGTTGGTACGTAGTTCACACCTATTCCGGATACGAGAACCGCGTCAAGTCCGATCTCGAGCATCGCATCGAGACCATGGGTATGCAGGACCGTATCTTCAACATCGAGATTCCGGTAGAGCGCGTCACCGAGATCAAAGAGGGCGGCAAGCGCGAGACCAAGGATTCGAAGATCTTCCCGGGCTATGTGCTGGTCCGCATGGAGATGGACGATGATGCTTGGACCTGCGTTCGCAACACCCCCGGCGTGACCGGTTTCCTGGGCGCCAACGGCAAGCCCGCTCCGCTCTCCCGCGATGAGTACAACAAGATGATGCGCAAGTCCGCTAAGGGCGGCGCTCCCAAGCGCACGTCGGTCGCCATCGAGGTCGGTACGGCCGTCAAGGTCATCTCCGGTCCTCTGGCCGATTTCGACGGCAAGGTGTCCGAGGTCAACGCCGAGTCCGGCAAGGTCAAGGTCACGCTGCTCATCTTCGGCCGCGAGACGCCGGTCGAGCTTTCGTTCGACCAGATCACGGTCATCGGTTAGGTTGTCCGTTCGCGCGTGCACGCTTCGTCATCCGGCCGCTCACCGGATGGTGTGCTTCTAACGGGTTCGCGCTGACGATATAGCACTTGTTCACACGTTCGTGTTTAGGAAGGTTTGACATGGCTGAGAAGAAAGTTGCCACCGTCATCAAGCTCCAGATTCCCGCTGGCGCTGCGAACCCCGCTCCTCCCGTCGGTCCTGCCCTGGGTGCCGCTCAGGTCAACATCATGCAGTTCTGCCAGGCGTTCAACGCCGCTACGGCTGACAAGCAGGGCGACATCATCCCCGTCGAGATCACCGTCTTCGAGGATCGCTCCTTCGACTTCGTCTGCAAGACCCCTCCTGCGGCTCACCTGATCAAGAAGGAGCTCAAGCTCAAGGGCGGCTCCGCCGTTCCGCAGCGCGACAAGGTCGGCCAGCTCACGCAGGAGCAGCTCACCAAGATCGCCGAGATCAAGATGCCGGACCTCAATGCCAACGACATCGAGGCCGCCAAGAAGATCGTCGCCGGCACCGCCCGCTCCATGGGCGTCACCATCGCCGACGCGTAAGTTGTTTTCCTTGCAGGCGCGGCATTCGTTCGCGCCTGTTTTTGCGCAATAGGGCGCATATCGATGTGGGAGGGCTCGTGCCCGTTCACCACAGGAGGTAAGAATCATGGCTAAGCATGGTAAGAAGTTCCGCGCTGCTGCGGAGAAGGTCGATCGTTCTCAGCTCTACACGCCGCTTGCGGCCGTGAAGCTGGTCAAGGAGCTCGCTCCCGCCAAGTTCGACGAGACCGTTGAGGCTCACTTCCGTCTGGGCATCGACACCCGCAAGGCTGACCAGAACATCCGTGGCTCCATCTCCCTGCCTCACGGCACCGGCAAGTCCGTTCGCGTTGCCGTGTTCGCCGAGGGCGCCAAGGCTGACGAGGCTCGTGAGGCCGGTGCCGACGTCATCGGTTCCGACGAGCTGATCGCTGACATCCAGAAGGGCGAGATCAACTTCGACGCCGCCATCGCCACCCCGAACATGATGGCGAAGGTCGGCCGCATCGGTAAGATCCTCGGCCCCCGTGGCCTGATGCCGAACCCCAAGCTCGGCACCGTCACCATGGATGTCGCCAAGATGGTCAGCGAGCTTAAGGCCGGCCGCGTCGAGTATCGCGCTGACCGCTACGGCATCTGCCACGTGCCCCTGGGCAAGGTTTCCTTCGACGACCAGAAGCTCGTCGAGAACTATGCCGCTCTGTACACGGAGATCCTGCGCGTCAAGCCCGCTTCCGCTAAGGGCAAGTACGTGAAGAGCATCACGCTGACCTCCACCATGGGCCCCGGCGTCAAGGTCGACTCCGCTGTCCAGCGCAACTTCATGGAGGAGTAGCGTTTAGCGCTTTACATTTCCGGTGTTGCTGACAGCCCGGTACCGTTCGCGGTACCGGGCTTTTTTGGTGCAGTTGTGGGCAAATGGTCCCGTTTCAGAACGTTCTTACGAAATCCTACCGTTTACCTTGCCTAATCTACCGTCTATCTGTGTGAGAAAATGTATATCAACACACAAAGTAATCTGTGCTACATTGGAGCTGTCAGAAAGCACGTATCCGACGGGAGGTGACGCAATGTCCACGAGGGATGCGGTAAGCGATCTTATTCGCGGAAATATCGACGCCATCATCTTGTGCACGCTTTCGAGTGGTGACAGCTATGGCTACGAGATCCTCAAAGAGATCGCCACGGCCAGCGGGGGAGAATATGAAATGAAAGAGCCCTCGCTGTACACGAGCCTCAAGCGCTTGGAGAATCAAGGGTACGTTGAGAGTTACTGGGGGGATGAGTCGCAAGGCGCCCGACGCAAGTACTATCGGGTTACCCCTTCGGGTGGCGATGAGCTCACCGAAGCGACGAAGCGCTGGGTTCGTGTTCGCAATATTATCGATAGGCTGCTGAAACAGGAGGGGGACAGACGATGAACGAGCTTCGTATGTACGTTGAGCATCTGTTCCAGGGTAGGGTTCTCACTGAAGAGAACATCGAGCTCAAGGAAGAGATCTACGGCAACCTCGTGGCGCGCTACGAGGATTATCTTGCCCAGGGGCTGTCTGAAGAAGAGGCGATGGCGCGCACGAAGGAAAGCGTGCCAAGCATCGATGACGTGCTGTCGGGAGGTGCCGGCACCGATGAGCCCGTCGAGGCGCCGACGACCGTGCTTCCCGAGACGGAGCCGACGGTCGTTATGGCTGCGCCCGCGGTAAAACCCGAGACGCCTCGAGGGCCGACTCCACCGACATCCTCTGCGGCCTCTGAGGGCTCACAGCACCAGGCGTCCAAGTCGCGGGCCAAATGGCCGCTCGTGCTCGGCATCGTCGCCGTTGCCCTGATCGCCGCGGTGCTCGGCCTGTTCGAGTTTGTGATCGATCCCATGCTGGATCATCAGGAGGATGTCGCCGAGGCCCAGGCAGAGCAGCAGTGGCGCGAGCAACAGAACCAGAGCCCGCAGACCTCGCAGGGCGACTCGACGAGCGGTGATGCGGCCACGTCGTCGAACACTCAGTCCCAAACGCAGGCCCAGACCCCGCAATTCGACGACCCTGAGGATCAGCGGGAGTGGGAGGCTACGACGGCGCTCGACAACGAGATCGCCAACAACTCGATCGATACGCTGAAGTCCTATACGGGGAACGGCACGACCAAGGTGCAGCTGTTCGAGAGCCTTCCGCTCGGCTCCTATGTTGATAGCTCCGGCGTCGAAGAGAACGGCGACAGCTTCAACGTGCGCTACAGCAATGTGAGCGAGGACATCGATGGCGACGCTCTCGACCGCGCGATCGTCTACGACGCCGTGGCGGCACTGTCGGTCTACGAGGACCTCAACACGGTGAACATCACGGTTCACGAGCAGTACGACAGCGAATACGAGACCGACATCTACAGCTTTGAACGCACGATGCTCGAGCAGCTCCTGTCGGATGCGAGCGGAGGTTCGATCACGCAGCTGAACTCCTCGCTGTTCGAATCCGGCGACCAGTGGAACGCTGTGCGTGACCTGGTGATGCGCGAGAACGTGTACGACACGGCAACCGATCGGGCTGAGCGCAACTAACTTGATACCTCTCGGATGGGGGCGGACATCATTTGGATGTCCGCCCCCCTGCGTTAGGGAAACACTGAACAATTGCTTTTGCGGTGGGTAGCATAAAGCGGCCTTGCGCTCACGTCCTGGGAGGACGCCCAGCGGAGATTCAGCCGTACAGAATTGCTGAAAAATCGACGTTATGAGTGAGTGGATTTGGAAGGTCCTGAAAATCGCATCCGTTGAATGGCTGTGACCTGCGGAAACATCGGCTCGAAGATGCCGTTTTGTTCGAGTTTGAAATCGATGCGCTCAAAACGTCGATTTTTCAGCGAACGCTCGGCCAGAACCCTCCGCAGTGGGCTGCGGGCCGTTAAGCCGTGCCATCAAACGCCCCCCGTGGGGCCGGCTTCCTACCCGGGGTGCTCCTGCGGAAGCCCTTACTCCGTGGTCCCTTTGCCATATCTGTTACTGCCGTTTATCGAATGTGTATTTCGTACCGATGACGAGTGCGTGGTTTCTCTATAGAACGGATGAAAGGGAGTGCTGATGATGCGCTTCGGTTCGAGACGCGGACGACGGAGGAACGGCCATGGCTATCATTACCACATTGCGGACGATTCGCGTAGAGCAGTATCCAAACTGCATATGGGTCGAGGTCGAGACCGACGACGGGCTTGTCGGTTTGGGCGAGGCGTGGCGCGGCGCCGCGGCGATCGAGGCGGTCGTGCACAGCGAGCTGGCCGATTGGCTGATCGGCCAGGATGCCCGTCGCATCGAGTTTATCTCGCGCACGCTGCTGACGCCCTACGTGGGCTTCCATAGCGCCAGCGCGGAGGTCCGCGCGGCGAGTGCGGTGGATATCGCCCTGTGGGACCTGTTCGGCAAGCGTGCCGGCATTCCGGTGTACGAGGCCCTGGGCGGTGCCTCTCGGACCTCACTTCCGGTGTACAACACGTGCTCGGGTTATTCGTTCAACGCGAGCAGCAGCGCCTATGACTCGGGGAACGCCCGTCGCGTCATCACCGATGCCGACGGCATGCGCGGTCCCTATGACGATCAGATCGCCTTCACACGCGATGCGGGCAAGCTGGCCGAGAGCCTGCTCGCGGAAGGCTATCGCGTGATGAAGATCTGGCCGTTCGATCCGTATGCGAAGGCGACCCAGGGCATGTGGATCTCCGACGAGGATCTGCAGGCGGGCATGGAGCCGTTCCGCAAGATTCGCGCCGCGGTGGGCAACCAGATGGAGGTCATGTGCGAGCTGCACAGCCTGTGGAGCGTGCCGGCGGCGCGCAGGATCTGCCAGGCGCTCGAGGAGGTGGACGTCTTTTGGGCGGAGGACCCGCTGTGCAAGATGGACGACGTCGAGCAGCTTCGAGACCTTCGCGCCGGGACGCGGACCCCGATCTGCGGCAGCGAGACGCTGTCTTCGGCTCCGGTGTTCCGCCGGTTGCTTGCCGAGCAGGCAGTCGACTACGCGATGCTCGATTTGGGCTGGTGCGGCGGCTTGACGGAAGGGCGCAAGATCGCCGCGCTGGCGGAGAGCTTCAACATCCCCATCGCACCGCACGATTGCACCGGTCCCGTCCAGCTGTGGGCGGGCCTGCATCTGGGCATGTATGCACCGACCGCCATGTTCCAAGAGGTGGTGCGCGCGAACCTCGCGACGTGGTATCAGGATCTGGCGGATGCGCTTCCCCAGATCGATGGCGGTCGTGTCGGTCTGCCCGAGAGGCCGGGACTCGGCGTCGAGCTGCGTCCCGAGGTCAAGCAGCGCCCGGATGCCATCATCCGTGAGAGCTAGAAGCTCTGATTGATTGGCCGATGCGCGCCCGAGGTCTCCCTTCGGGCGCTTTTCTGTGTGCGTCCAACGACGACACCCCTCTTCATTCATGAATGAAGAGGGGTGTCAGAAATTTGAATCCTGGGCAAACGTCGAAAAGGACCCCGCTTATTCATGAATAAGCGGGGTCCGAGGGGGTGCGGCAGGCCGATTCGTCTCGATCCGTTTCACGCGTTATCGGAAGCGGATCAGCCCGCGAGCTCGTTTTCGAGCTCGCGCACGATGGCGGCTGCTTCGAGGGCCTCGTCGCGCGTGATGCCGCGGTAGAAGACGAATCGGATGTAGCGCTTCATGACCGGGCGGATGATAAGGCCCCGTTGGGCGGCGAGCTCGCAATAGCGCAGCGGGTCATCGACCAGGTCGCTCACGTCTATCACGACGATGTTGGTGACGACATCGCCCACGATATTCGTATGCGGAAGGTCGAGGATCGCATCGGCGAATGCGCGGGCGTTCTCATGGTCTTCTGCCAGGCGGTCGATGTTGTGGCGCAGCGCGTAGAGTCCCGGTGCGGCGATGACGCCGGCCTGCCGCATGGCCCCGCCGAGCGCCTTGCGCATGCGGCGCACCTCCAGTATGGTGCCCTGATCTCCGCAGACGATCGAACCGACGGGGGCCGAGAGCCCCTTGGACAGACAGAACATAAGGGTGTCCACGGATGCGCACAGCACGGCGGGGGCGATGTCGAGGGCGACGGTCGCGTTGAACATGCGGGCGCCGTCCATGTGGACGGGGATGCCATGGGCTCCTGCGAGCTCGTGGATGGCGGCGAGGCGCTTGAGCGAGACGACGGCCCCGCCCGCGTAGTTGTGCGAGTTCTCGACGCAGACGAGGTCGATGCCGCCCGCATCGAGATGCCGTTCGATGTCGGCGAGGTCGGGCTGGCCGTGCTCGTCGTGGCGGTAGGTCTGGAACTTCATGCGTCCGAAATCGGGATCGAACAGGTACTTCTCGCTGATGAGCAGATGCTGCTGCTCGTCCACCAGCAGGGTGCTTCCCGGTTTTGCCTGGGCGAGCACGGCTGCGGTGTTCGCCATGCTGCCCGACGGCATGAGGACCGCGGCCTGTTTGCCGGTGATCTGCGCAGCGAGGTCCTCGAGCTCGTTGACCGTGGGGTCTTCGCCGCGGCCAAGCTCATGGGTCCGGTCGTCGTCGCCAAGCGGGGCGTCGAGGATCGTCTCGAGCATCTCAGACGTCGGTTTGGTGAGGGTGTCGCTGCGCAGGTCGATCATAGTGCCTCCTCGTGCCGGTGGTGCGGCACCATCATATCGTGCGATCGGGGAGTGGGCGAGGCGGCACCGTTCGGACGGAGGCATCGGGCCGGCTGAAGGCCGATGTCCTGCTGGGGCCCTCTCGGTGTGCCCGGGCATCCCGCGCTGGGCTGCCAGAGGCACCGTGCGGACCATTTACGGGATTCTGACTTGCATGAGCGCTTTAGTTTGCTAAACTGCAATACATTCGCCTACGAAAGGACGGAACGCATGGCAACAAGGGAGTACAGCATGACTTCGCGCGCGAGCGCCTCTGCTGCTCAGTCCCTATCCCTAGCGCTCCTACTAGCCGCCGATGCGCGCTAGGGTCCTTCGTATGGCACGAATGGCATAAGCCGGCACTTCCAGAAGCACCCCACCGCGCATCTGACCGACGCCTTGCAGGGCGTGACGCGCGACGGGGTGCTTTTGCGTATCTTGCGCAACCGCAATCGGTGCCACCTCCTGCAGGCACAGCACACGACCACGAGCACAGGAGGAACCCATGACCCGCAAGATCGCCATCTTCGACACGACGCTGCGCGACGGAGAGCAGTCGCCCGGCGCAAGCATGAACACCGAGGAAAAACTCATCATCGCCCGTCAGCTTATCCGCATGAACGTCGATGTCATCGAGGCGGGTTTCCCCATCTCGAGCCCCGGTGACTTCAAGAGCGTGGCCGAGATCGGCCGCATCGCGGGCGACAAGTGCACGGTGTGCGGTCTGACGCGCGCGGTCGACAAGGATATCGAGGTCGCAGCCGAGGCGCTCAAGACCGCCAAGCGTCCGCGCATCCATACCGGCCTGGGCGTGTCGCCCTCCCATCTGCGCGACAAGCTGCGCCTCACGGAGGAAGAGGCCATCGAGCGTGCCGTCCATGCGGTCAAGCATGCGCGCAACTTCGTGGACGATGTCGAGTTCTACGCCGAGGACGCCGGTCGTGCGGATCAGGACTTCCTGGTGCGCATCATCGAGGCGGCCGTCAAGGCCGGCGCCACGGTCGTGAACATCCCCGATACCACGGGCTACAACATGCCGTGGGAGTTCGGCGCGCGCATTCGCGACCTGCGCGAGCGCGTGGACGGTATCGAAGATGTCACTATCTCCGTCCATACCCATAACGATCTTGGTATGGCGACCGCCCTGGCGCTCGAAAGCGTGCGTAACGGCGCCACGCAGATCGAGTGCACCATCAACGGCCTGGGTGAGCGCGCGGGCAACACCTCGCTCGAAGAGGTCGTCATGGCCATCCGCATGCACGGCGCCGAGCTTGACGCCCACACCGACATCGTCACGCAGGAGCTCACCCATGCGAGCAAGCTCGTGAGCTCCATCACGGGCATCATGGTTCAGCCCAACAAGGCGATCGTCGGCGCCAACGCGTTCGCCCATTCCTCGGGCATCCATCAGGACGGCGTTCTCAAGGCGCGCGATACCTACGAGATCATCGACCCCGCCGACGTCGGCGCCGCCGGCTCGCAGATCATCCTGTCCGCGCGCTCCGGCCATGCGGCGCTGCGCCATCGCATGGCAGAGCTGGGCTACACGTTTACCGATGAGGAATTCGAGGGTATCTACCAGGCATTCCTCGAGGTCGCCGACAAGAAGAAGGAAGTGTACGACGAGGATCTGGAGTCCATCGTCCACGAGCGCGAGCGCGTGAGCGCCGCGATCTGGACGCTGGGCGCCGTGCAGGTGTCCTGCGGCTTCCCGCTGACGCCGACGGCGACGCTGACGCTGGTCGACGAAGAGGGCACCGAGCATACCGTCGCCGCCTACGGAACCGGTCCGGTCGACGCCGTCTACAAGGCGGTCGACCAGATCGTGGCCGTGGACAACGACCTGTCCGAGTTCTCCATCAAGTCCATCACCCGCGGCATCGATGCGCTGGGCGAGGTCACGGTGCGCGTGACCGCCGCCAACGGCGAGGTCTACATCGGCCGCGGCAGCGATAACGACATCATCGTGTCCTCCACGAAGGCCTATATCAACGCCCTGAACCGCCTGATCTCCGATCAGCGCGAGGCAGAAGCCAGCGCCGCCTAACGGCAGGCGACACGCAACGTCAGATCACAGAAAGGGATGCAACCAATGCCAAGACCTATGACCGTGGCCGAGAAGATCCTTGCGGCCCATGCCGGACTCGATGAGGTCCGTCCCGGCCAGCTCGTCGAGTGCGATGTCGACATCGTGCTGGCCAACGACATCACGGCGCCCATCGCCATTGACGTGTTCCGCGAGCTCGGCGCGACCGAGGTGTTCGACCGCGACCGTGTGTGCCTCGTGCCCGACCATTACGCGCCCAACAAGGACATCAAGAGCGCCGAGCAGACCAAGAAGATGCGCGACTTCGCCCATGAGCAGAAGGTGACGCACTATTGGGAGCAGGGCTGCGCGGGCATCGAGCACGCGCTGCTTCCCGAGACGGGCACCGTCGTGCCGGGCGACCTGATCATCGGCGCCGACTCGCACACCTGCACCTACGGCGCACTCGGTGCGTTTTCCACCGGCGTAGGCTCCACCGATGCGGGCGTGGGCCTGGCGACCGGACGGTGTTGGTTCAAGGTCCCGCCGACCATCAAGTTCGAGATCGAAGGCGAGCTTGTCGACGGCGCGACGCCCAAGGACGTCATTCTGCACATCATCGGCATGATCGGCGTCGACGGCGCTCTGTACCAGGCCATGGAGTTCACCGGGTCGGCCATCCGCAGCATGTCGATGGAGGGCCGCATGACCATCTCGAACATGGCGATCGAGGCCGGCGGCAAGGCGGGCATCATGGAGGTCGACGACGTTGCGCGCGCATGGCTCGAGGGGCGCTGCCAGCGTCCGTACGTGGAGTACCACGCCGATCCGGATGCGGAGTACGCGCAGGTCATCCATATCGACGCGGCCGACATCAAGCCGTGCGTCGCGTGGCCGCATCTGCCGGGCAACGCCCATCCGGTGAGCGAGAGCACCCATATCGCCATCGATCAGGCCGTCATCGGAAGCTGCACGAACGGCCGTATCGAGGATATGCGCGCTGCTGCAGAGGTGCTGCGCGGGCGCACCGTCAACCCGAACGTCCGCTGCATCGTGATCCCCGCGACGCAGGCGGTCTTCAAGCAGTGTATGGCGGAGGGTCTGGCCGATGTCTTCATCGATGCCGGCTGCGTGTTCTCCACCCCCACGTGCGGTCCCTGCCTGGGCGGCTATATGGGCATCCTCGCTGCCGGTGAGCGCTGCGTGTCCACCACCAACCGCAACTTCGTCGGCCGCATGGGCGATCCCACCTCGGAGGTCTATCTGGCAAGTCCCGCGGTCGCCGCTGCAAGCGCGGTCGCCGGCCATATCGCCGCGCCGTCCGACCTGTAATGATTCCTTTTGGGACGGGGCCATCTTGTTTCATGCGGGCCCCGTCCCGCCCAGATCGTGAGTACGAAAGGACCGCTCATGCATTTTGAAGGCACCGCGTTCCGCTATGGACGCGATATCGACACCGATGTCATCATCCCTGCCCGCTATCTCAACTCCTCCGACCATGCGTACCTGGCGTCGCACTGCCTGGAGGATCTCGACCCGACGTTCGTCGAGCGCATGAAGCCCGGCGACATCATCGTGGCCGAGGAGAACTTCGGCTGCGGCTCTTCCCGCGAGCATGCGCCGGTTGCCATCAAGGCCGCGGGCGTGTCGTGCGTCATCGCCAAGAGCTTCGCGCGCATCTTCTACCGCAACGCCATCAACATCGGGCTGCCGATTCTGGAGTGCCCCGAGGCCGTCGACGCGATCGCCGACGGCGTACGGGTCTCGGTCGACACGGATACCGGAACCATCACCAACATCGATACCGGAGAGGCGTTTGCGTCCGAGCCGTTCCCGCCGTTTATCGCCGAGATCATCGAAGCGGGCGGCCTGGTCAACCGCACGCGCGCCAAGCTGGCCGCGCAGTAATGCCATCCGGTACGTTTTGGGACGGGGTCGTTTTTGCTCATGGACAATCCGTTTTCCGCGGGCCCGAGCTCGCTTGATTGGAGCTGCAACGTGAAGAAGAGCTACAAGATTTGCTGCCTGCCCGGTGACTGCATCGGGCCGGAAATCATGGCCGAGGGCAAGAAGGTGCTTGCGGCCGTGGGTCAGAGGTTCGGCGTCGAGTTTGTCTGCGAGGACGCCTTGATCGGCGGCGCGGCGATCGACGCATGCGGCACCGCGCTGCCCGATGAGACGCTTGATGCCGCGCGCGCGTCCGACGCTGTGCTGCTTGCCGCCGTGGGAGGTCCCAAATGGGACACGACCGACCCTGCCGCGCCGCGTCCCGAACAGGGTCTGCTCAAGATCCGCAAGGAGCTGGGGCTGTACACCAACCTGCGCCCCGTGCAGATCTTCTCGGCGCTTTCCGGTGCTTCCACGCTGAAGCCCGAGGTCATCGATGGTGTGGACATGATGATCGTGCGCGAGCTCACCGGCGGCCTGTACTTTGGGCGTCGCGAGCGCTTCTATGACGAAGAGGGTGCGGGCGCGGACGGAAAGCCGGGCCAGCGCGCGTATGACACGCTCGAGTATCGCGAGTACGAGATCGAGCGCATCGCCCGCCAGGCCTTTGAGGCGGCGCGCAAGCGTCGCGGCAAGGTGGCGAGCGTGGACAAGGCGAACGTGCTGGAGACGAGCCGCATGTGGCGCGAGATCGTGCATCGTATCCACGACGAGGACTACGCCGACGTGGAGCTCGAGGACGTGCTGGTAGACAACGCCGCGATGCAGCTCATCAATCGCCCTGCGGACTTCGACGTCGTGGTGACCGAGAACATGTTCGGCGACATCCTGTCCGACGAGGCGGCGCAGATCACCGGGTCGCTCGGCATGCTCGCCTCCGCGAGCCTGGGCGACGGCGTGGCCCTGTACGAGCCGAGCCACGGAAGCGCGCCGGATATCGCGGGCAAGGGCATCGCGAACCCGCTTGCCCAGATTTTGTCCGTTGAGATGATGCTGCGCTACAGCTTCGACATGGGCGAGGCCGCCGACGCCATTCGCGCTGCGGTGACCGCGGTTCTCGATGACGGCCTGCGCACGCGCGACATCGCTGACGCCGGGACGCCTGGGGAGAACGTGCTGGGCACCGCCGCCATGGGGGATGCCGTCGTGGCACGGCTGTAGGGTCGCGCAAGGCCGTTGCGGGCCGCAGAATCGACCGGCTGCTCGGCAGATTGTGGGTGCTGGACCCGAGTGAGAGCCCTGCGGCGTGTGCCGCGGGGCTCTTTGCGCGCTGCGGCGCGCAAGGCCGGCAGCATATCGTCACCTCCTGCGGTCCCAACTGGCTCGCCCCGGCAAGTACCGCCGAATCATGTGAGCAGCTCGAAGCGGTTCTTTTTGAACCGGATGAGCCCGTCGCGCTGCATCTTCGAGAGCTCGGCGGACAGCGCGCTGCGGTCGACGCCGAGGTAGCTGGCCATCTGCTCGCGCAAGAAGGGGATGGCAAAGCTGCGGCTTTCGTGCTCGAGCGCCTGCTCCGCCAGGTAGGACAGCACACGTTCGCGAATGGTCTTGGGCGCCGTGTGCATGATGCGGCGCGACAGCGCGATGTTCTTCAGGGCGGCGATGCGTATAAGGTTTTGGATGATGCGGTGGTGATAGGGGCAGGACCGTCCGCACACGTGCAGCAATTTCTCGGCGTTGAGCAGCAAGACGCGGCTCGGTTCCGCTGCGACGGCATCGACGAGCAGCTTCGACGCGCTGACGGCGTACGCCTCGCCGAACATCTGCCCCGCCTCCGCATGCACGAAGATGTCGCGCGCGCCCCAGATATGATTCGCAACGATGTTGACGCTGCCGTCCAGCACGATGCCGAGGCTGTGCGTGACGTCTCCAGCGCGCATGATCGTTTCGCCCTTGTCGTAGGTGCGCTCATGGACATCGAAGCAGGGGAGCATGCGCTCTACGTCCAGAGGATCGATGCCCTCGAACAACATGGCGTGTGTGGGAGCGATGTGCTTCATGCGGAGTTCCATTTCGTTGTTGTGACAACATACTTATCGTAGCCCTCCCGGTATAACTGGGCAAGCGCGGGGTCGGATACGGAGGCCCCCGAGAGCAAGGAGGGCTCTGACATGGCATTCGAACCCATGATGTTCTGCTTCCAGTGCGAGCAGACGGCAGGTTGCAGTGGTTGTACGGGAAGGGCGGGCGTATGCGGCAAGCCGGCCGACGTCGCCTATCTTCAGGACGAGCTGACGGGCGCGCTCATCGAGCTGGCGCGCCTGAGCGATGAGGCGGAAGGGGTATCCGAGAGCGCGTGGCACCTGGTGATCGAGGGGCTGTTCGCGACCGTCACCAATGTCAACTTCGACGGGGATGCGCTCCAGAAGCTCATCGACCGCGTCCATGTCGAGCAGGCGGAGGCGGCATCGGCACGATGCGCGGAGGGCGTTCCCTTTGTGGTGTCGGATTACGACATGAACCGCGTGTGGCATGCAGACGAGGACATACGCTCGCTGAAGTCCCTGATTCTGTTCGGTATCCGCGGCATGGCGGCGTATGCCTATCACGCGCTTGCGCTGGGCTATGCAAAAGACGAGGTGAACGCGTTCTTCATGAAGGCGTTGCGCGCGGTGGGCGACGATGCGGCGGCACCGGATGAGCTGCTCGCGGTCATGCTCGAGGTGGGCGAGAAGAACTACCTCTGCATGGAGATGCTCGATCTCGCGAACACCTCCGCGTACGGATCCCCTGTTCCCACCGAGGTTCCGCTGCTGATCGAGAAGGGGCCGTTTATCGTCGTGTCCGGTCACGACCTGTACGACCTGCGGTGCCTTCTTGAGCAGACCGAGGGCCTCGGTATCAACATCTATACGCACGGCGAGATGCTGCCGGCGCACGGCTATCCCGAGCTCAAAAAGTTCTCCCATCTCAAAGGGAACTTCGGCACGGCGTGGCAAAACCAGCAAAAGGAGTTCGCGGGCATCCCCGCGCCGGTGCTGTTCACGACCAACTGCCTGATGCCGCCGTGCGCGAGCTACCGGGACCGCGTGTTCACCACCGGTGTCGTCGACTATCCGGGACTGGTGCACATCGATCGGGAGCGGGATTTTTCGCCGCTGATCGAGATGGCGCTCGAGTTGGGCGGGTATCCCGAAGACCGCCAGTTCACGGGCATCAACGGCGGCACCAAGGTGACGACGGGCTTTGCGCGCGACGCCGTGCTCTCCGTGGCAGATCAGGTGGTCGATGCGGTGCGCGAGGGCAAGATCGGCCACTTCTTCTTGGTCGGAGGCTGCGACGGTGCGCGACCGGGGCGCAATTACTTCACGGAGCTCGTCAAGCAGACGCCGGCCGACAGCGTCGTGCTTACCCTGGCGTGCGGAAAGTATCGCTTCAACGACCTTGATCTCGGAACGGTCGCCGGTCTGCCGCGCCTTATGGATATGGGGCAGTGCAACGATGCGTTCAGCGCGGTGCAGGTGGCTTTGGCGCTGGCGAAGGCGTTCGGCTGTGGCGTGAACGAGCTGCCGCTGTCCATCGTGCTGTCGTGGTACGAGCAGAAGGCGGTGTGTGTGCTGCTGACCCTGCTGTACCTAGGTATCCGCGATATCCGTCTCGGGCCCACGCTGCCGGCGTTCGTGTCCGATAACGTGCTTCGTTATCTGGTGGAAACCTACGGCATTTCGGCCATCACCACGCCCGAGAACGACCTGCAGGCGATGCTGCAGGGCTGAAGAAGCGCTGGTTCATCGGTTGATGTGCGCCCGGGGCCCTCTCTGGGCGCTTTTTGTGCGCCGCACTGCCGCCGTGAGATCCGTTCGTTCATGAAAAAGTACGGGTGTCAAACAATGGAATCCTGGGCAAACGCCGAAAACGGCCCCGCTCGTTCATGAATGAGCGGGGCCTAGAGGGTGCTAGCCGATTCCGCGCGATCATCTCCCTTTGCGCCAAGCCCATCCTGCCGTTTGCTGCCGCGTCTAAACGATTCGATTCATCGGAGCGTGAGCGCTTCGGTGCCGGTAAGATGGAGGGCAGCAGCCGGACTTGTGCGACCGTCGACGAGGTGAGCGCTATGCAGCGAGACGATTTGCGGGTTATCGAGATCCCTGAGGACGCGGTCATCGTGACGCGCGAGGGCGAATTTGGCGTCGAAGCTGCCGCTGGTCCCATGGACACCATCATGCGGTTCAAGTTCTTCGTGATCGCGCTGCTTATCGTGGCCGGCATCGTGTCGGCCGTTCCCCTGCGCGAGATCTTCTCGTCACCCGATACCTTCGCGTCGACCATCGCGACGCTTGACGAGAAGAAGGCCAACGTGCTCGGCATGGTCACCGCGTCGACAGCCGCTTCGGTCGCCATCACGGCGGTGCCCGACGACGTCGGCACGCCCATCGCCGAAAAGCTCATGGATCTGAGCTCGAACCTCATGCTGATCTTGGGCGTGCTCTATCTGGAGAAGTACCTGCTGACCATTTTCGGGTTCGCTACGTTCGGCGTTCTCATCCCATTGGCGCTGCTGTTCCTCATCGGGGCGATTCTGCTATATCGCCGGTCGGGGGCCTCGGCCGTGCTCGCGCGTCTGGCGGCAAAGCTGGTCGTCCTCGGCGCAGTGCTCGTGGCGACGGTTCCTGCGGGCGTCGCCGTGACCGATATGATCGATAGGACCTATGAGATTTCCTACACCATCGAGGAGGAGCCTCAGGAGGAAACGGATGCCGAAGAGGGCGCCGACAACCCCATCGACTTTATCCTGAGCCTGCCCGAAACCGTCGTCGACGCGGCGAGCAGCATCGGCGAGGACCTGCTCGCCCAGGTCAACCGGTTGATCGAGGGTGTCGCGGTCATGCTGGTCACATCGTGCGTCATCCCCGTCCTCGTGCTGCTGTTCTTCCTTTGGATCGCGAATATGCTGCTTGGCATCAACGTCGACGCGCCTATGCGTTCCATCGCGAATCGAGGGCGCCGGATGATGGTGAACCGCAACGACATCGCAGCCGTCAAGGCTGGCATTCGGCAGCATCGCGCGGGTACGGACAGTTCCGCTCCGAAAGAATAAGGCCATCGTGCGCCGCACATTGTTTCCCAGAGGGGTGAAGAGGTGTCGATGACACAAACCGGGCAGTTTGACACGCTAAAGGGGGTCAGCAAAGGCTCTTAGCGTGCCAAATTGCCCATTTTGTGTCATTAGCACGTGCCTCTCCGAGGCGGAGGAGGCGGGCTGATCGGCCCTCGCCCCCGCAAAACGCAGCTTCGCGGAACGTGGCCTAAACCGCTATTTGACCTCCTCGGTATTGGCAACGAGGTGCGCCGACGGCTTGTTATTGTGGATGGAGCGACCTAAGGGCGGAGGCCGAAGGTCCGTCCGATTCTGCCGAGTGAGGAGCTGCCGATGCTGCAAGAGAACGCAATTTGGATGGGCGTGGGTGCCGAGCCCGACAGCAAGCACGTCAGTCTGCTTCTGAACCAGGCGAATCGCCATGGCTTGATTGCCGGTGCGTCGGGAACGGGCAAGACGGTGACGCTCAAGGTCATGGCGGAGGGCTTTGCGCGGGCCGGAGTCCCCGTGTTTATGGCCGACGTCAAGGGCGACATCACGGGCATGTGCGAGCCGGGCACGGATTCCGAGGACATGCAGGAGCGCATCGCTCGCTTCGGCATCGAGGGCTGGAGCTATGCGGGCTGTCCGGTCCGACTGTGGGATATGCTCGGCGAACAGGGGATTCCGGTTCGTATCACGGTGTCCGACATGGGTCCCACTATGCTTGCGCGCCTGCTTGAGCTCACCGAGGTGCAGGAGGGCGTGCTGGACATCGTGTTCCGCATCGCCGATGACAAGCAGCTGCTTCTGATCGATCTCAAAGACCTGCGCTCCATGCTCAACTACGCCGCCGAGCACGCCAGGGAGTACGAGTCGACATACGGCAAGGTGTCATCTCAGTCGGTCGGCGCCATACTTCGCTCGCTCATCTCCATCGAGGATCAGGGCGGCGACGTGTTCTTCGGCGAGCCTGCGCTTGATTTGGCGGACTGGTTCGCCTGCGCGCCCAACGGCGAGGGCTATGTCAACATCCTGAACGCGGCCAAGCTCATCCAGAGCCCCAAGATCTATGCGATGTTTCTGCTGTGGATGCTCTCCGAGTTGTTCGACACGCTTCCGGAGGCCGGTGATTTGGACAAGCCGAAATTCGTGTTCTTCTTCGACGAGGCCCACCTGCTGTTCAACGACATGCCGAGCGAGCTGCTCGACAAGATCGTGCAGGTCGTCAAGCTCATTCGCTCCAAGGGCGTCGGCGTGTACTTCATCACGCAGGGCCCTTCCGACATTCCGGATGAGGTGCTCGCCCAGCTGTCAAACCGCATCCAGCACGGCCTGCGCGCCTACACGCCCGCCGAGCAGAAGGCGGTTCGCGCCGCGGCGAGCTCGTTTCGCGCAAACCCCGCGTTCAAGAGCGAAGATGCGATCCTCGAGCTCGGTACGGGCGAGGCGCTGGTGTCGTTTCTGAACGCGGACGGCCAGCCCGAGATCGTGGAGCGCGCCAAGATCCTGCCGCCGCAATGCCTGATGGCGGCGGCCTCCGGCGAGGCGCTTCGTGAGGCATGCGCAGATCAAGGTGACCTGATGGCAAAGTACGGCACGGCGCTCGATCGCGAGAGCGCGTTCGAGCAGCTTGAAGAGGCCGCGCGCGACGAGGCGGATGCCGACAGGCTCGCGGCGGAGCGCGAGGCGCTTGAGAAGGAGAAGGCTGCGTTCGAGGCGAAGAAGGCAAAAGAGGCGGAGCGAGCCGAGCGGGCTCGCGAGAAGCAGCAGGAGCGGATGATCAAGGGCATCGGCAAGCTCGCGAAGCAGATCTTGGGCACGTTCGGCCGTGAGGCGACAAGACAGATCACGCGCAACCTGTTCGGAGGGTGCCGCCGGTAACCGCGCGATCGCGGGCCCGGTCAGCCGGGCCGGGGCCGAATCTGCCAGCCGTACACACCCCTGAGGCGGCGGGCTATGCCATGTCGCTGGCGATGGCGCGCACGATGGCGTCCGCCGCGAGCGACACCTTGCCCGGATCCTCGACCTGCAGAACGATCGTCCCCTTGATGCCGAGTTCGGTGATCTCGGAGAAGAAGACCTTAGGCCCGTCGGTGACCGGCGAGATGCCGCCCGCCGCCTCGCGCGCCATCGCGATGAGCCTGTCGGCGATCGCGTCCATCGAGAGGTCCTCGTGGGCGTCGTCCTTGTAGCGGGGCACGGCGAACGGCACGGACACGCGGTTGGCCGGCAGCAGGTGGACGAGCGCGGTCTTGGATATCACCGAGTTGGGCACGATCACGGTCTGCCCCATCGGGTCCTTGATCGTGGTGTGGCGCCAGGAGATGTCCTGCACCACGCCCTTCTCGGTGCCGATTTCGATGTTGTCGCCCGGCTTGATGATGCCCATGAATGTCATCTGGAGACCGCCGATCAAATTCGACAGCGTGTCCTGGAAGCCGAGCGACACGGCGATACCGCCGACGCCGAGGGCGGTGAAGATGGCGTTGGTGCTGTATCCGTAAACCCCGTCGATGATGATGCTCGCCCCGACGATCCAGATCACGGCGCGCACGATGTTGACGATGATGCTCGATGAGGGCAGCGGGTTGCTGTCCATGTTGAGCAGATGGCGAAGCGCCCGCGCGGCGATGCGTGCGACGATGATGGTCGCCGCTCCGAGCACGACGGTCCAGAAGATTTGCTGGACCAGGGGGTTCGTGGCAAATGCGAGCAGATACTCGTTGATCTCCATGGCTCCTCCGCGAAAGTAGGGGATTAGGGTTATTTACCCACTCGAATCGCTCCGCGGTCGCAGCGATTGCCCCACGAGTCGATCAGGTCGTCATCTTTGTAGACGCAGATGATCTCGCAGTGGTTGGCGCAGCGGTTGCAGACGACCTCGCGCGTGCGGAACTCGAAATCGTCGACATCGAAGGCGAAGGGGCGGCGCTGTGAGGTCGGCACGTCTGCCGCAAGCAGCGCGGCGCCGAACGCGCCCATGAGATGGCCGTCGGGGTCAACGAGGACCTCCATGCCGAGCGCGTCCTCGAAGGCGCGCACCACGCCGATGTTCTTGGAGACGCCGCCCTGGAACACCACCGGCGCGACGATCTTTTTGCCCTTGCCCACGTTGTTGAGATAGTTGGTCGCCACGGCGCGGCACAGTCCGGCGATGATGTCCTCTTTGGAATAGCCGACCTGCAGCTTGTGCACGAGGTCGCTTTCGGCGAAGACCGTGCAGCGTGCGGCGATGTTCGCGGGCTTCTTGCTCGACAGGGCGATGGCGCCGAACTCCTCGACCTCGACGCCCAGACGATGCGCCTGGCTGGACAGAAACGAGCCCGTGCCCGCGGCGCACAGCGTGTTCATGGCGTAGTCGACGGCGATGCCACCCTCGACGCAGATGATCTTGGAGTCCTGGCCGCCGATCTCCAGGATGGTGCGGACATCGGGGTGCAGGAAGGTGGTGCCCACCGCGTGCGCGGTGATCTCGTTTTTGATCACCTGCGCGTCGAGCACGGCGCCCACCAGGCGCCGGGCCGACCCGGTCGTTCCCACGGACACGACCTGGACCTCGGAGGTGTCGATCTGCGAGGCGAGCTCGTCGACCACGCGCCGGGCGGCGTCGGTGGGATCGCCCTCGGTCCACAGGTAGGAGCGGGCGATGATGTTCTTGTCGGCGTCGATGATGACGCCCTTGGTGGAAATGGAGCCGGTGTCGACTCCCAGATAGGCTTCGATCATGGTTCTTCCTTTCGTGGCGATCGGGCGACGCCGTCGCGCTCGGAACGCGGGGCGGGCTGCGATCAGCGGGCCTTGCGCATGGCGATCATGTCGTAGAAGGCCTCGAGACGCGTGTCCAGGCCCGTATCGCTTGTCTGCGAATCGTAGGAGAGGAACAGCACGGGCACGTGATAGTCGCGTGAGAGGCGCTGCAGCACGGGCATGACGTCGATCTCGGGCGTGCAGCCCGAGGACTTGAGGTGCACGATGCCGTCGAACCCCTGCTCCATGTAGCGCTTGGCCGCGGCGATGGTGAGCGTGCTTGTGGGCCCCATGTCGTAGGCGACGTACTCGGAGATGCTGCGCCGCAGGTTGGGCTCGTTGTAGTGCAGGTGCCGGCTCGTCATGTTGAGCGCGCGGGCGAGCTCGACGTGCATGGCGAGCAGCTTGTCCTCCAGGTGCAGGTTGCTCGGCGCGTCCTGAGCGGTGAAATACTCGCCCACGATGCCGACGCGCACGGGGTCCGCCGGCTTGTCGATGGCGATGCCGTCGAGCTCCGCCATGCCGCGACGGTAGGCCTCGTCGATGTCCGCCGCGCACGTCGCGTCGCGCATGTCCTGGAAAAAGCGCTTCTGGGCGGCCGCGAAGCTGCCGCGCTCGACTTCGAAGCCGGCGCGGGCCAGGTAGGCGTCGTTGTAGCTGTCCATGCGCTCGACCATGCGCAGGCACGCGAGCAGGTTTGCCACGCCTGCGGGGATAGACAGGTGCGGATTGACCACGCGCTTGCAGTACGCCACGTACTCCTTCATCGAGCCGCTCGGCACGTTGGCGAAGTTCAGCATCTCGAAGTCGTAGCCCATGTCGCGCAGGATGGACTCCTGCAGCTCGCCGTAGTACCCCAGACGGCACGGCCCCGTGAACTGCATGAGCACGTCCGCACCGGCATCGAGCGCCTCGATGTAGGCGCCCATGATGTGCTTGAACGGTGCGCAGACGTAGTCGTTGCTGTGCTGGCTGCCGATCTCGAGCGTGCGGCGCGTCGGCTCTCCCATGTCGAGATACTCGGCGTTCAAGACCTGCTCGACAAAGTATTTGAAGACCGGGCCGTAATAGCTGTAATGGAAGAAGGCGACACGGCGCGCGGCGTGATGCTTGTCGCGGCGACGTGCGCGGTCGGCGCGCTTTGCCGCGCGGCGGTCGGCACGCGTGGCGCCGTCGGATCCGAACAGGCCGCGGCGGGCGCCCGTCTCCACGGCCACGCGGGCGCGCGCCTCGTTGGATACGGGGCGGTGCAGGGTGTCGTCGGCGAACTCGCCGGGCTGCCTCATGCGGGCATCAGTCATGCAGGTAACCTCCCTTTTGCTGATAGCGAAGGATATCGACGAAGCTCTCGATGCGGGTCTCCACGCCGGCGGTTCCCGACTGCGCGTCGACGGTCAGCGCCAGGATCGGCTTGCCGTGGACGCAGCGCTGCACGGCGTCATCGGTCATGGAGTCGGGGCCGCAGGGGAACGCGCTCATGATCACGATGCCGTCGACGCGGTCGTGCAGCGCCAGGATGGCGCCGACGAGCTCACGGTTGACGATCCAGGGCAGCGTCGCCGAGAACTCGAAGCTCTTCTTGTAGGCGCGCTCGCGGTCGTATTCGTCGGCATAGATGACCTCGGCGCCCGCCGCGCGCAGCGCGTCTTCGACCGCGCCGCCGACAAAGGGGTCGTGCGCCACATAGGGGTGGGCCGCCACGAGGATGGTGAGCGGGCGCCCGCCGCGCGGCAGGCGCTCGATGCTGTCAAGCAGGTCGCGTTGGGCGCGGGCGAGCATCTCCTCGGCGCGCTGCTGCTCGTGCAGGGCGGCATGGATGGCCGCCTTCACGTCGCGGGGACGCTCGCCGAGGCGCGCTCCGAGCTCCATGAGGCCCTCGCGCAGCGAGATGTGCGCTTCGAGCTCGTCGACCGCGAAGGACAGGATGCGCGGATGGCGTTCGTAGAGCGAGTTGGCCACGAGATCGGGAAGGGCCTGGAACTTGGTGCAGAAGTGCTTGAGCTGGCCGAAGTTGGCGGTGCTGGGGATGAACAGGGCGTCGACGGGACGGGGGTTTCCCGCAGGGTCGAGCCCACGGCCGTCGAGCAGCGCAAGGACGTGGCCCATGTAGAGCTTGGACGCCAGGCAGCATTCGTCGACCGAGACGGCATCGCCTGCGGCGAACGTGGCGCGCGTCGAGGGCTGGTCGACGACGACCGTGCGGCTGAGGCGTTCGAAAAACGTGCGCCAGAGGGTGTGGTAGCGGTAGTACAGCAGACCGCGCGGAATGCCGACGGTGCGAACGTCGGCGGCATCCGCCTCGCGGCTTTTGATGAGCTTCGGCATAAGCCTCCTTGGATGGGACGGGGCGGGAGAGCGAAGGCGCCGGGCCTTGCGCTCTGCCCGAATAAGAACGGCCCCGGTGCTGGGACCGGGGCCGAAAGAAGCGCTCGTGAGGGCGGTTGGGCTACGACAGGAGCATGCGGTCGTTCGCGAGCTCGCCGCCGGAGACCTCTTCGAATTTCTGCAGGAGGTCGGGGACGGTCAGCGCCTTCTTCTCGGCGCCCTTGACGTCGTAGATGATGCGGCCCTCGTGCATCATGATGAGGCGGTTGCCCAGGCGGATGGCGTCGTTCATGTTGTGCGTGACCATGAGCGTGGTGAGCTGGTGCTCGCCGACGATCTTCTCCGTGAGCTCGAGCACCTTGGAGGCCGTCTTGGGATCGAGGGCGGCGGTGTGCTCGTCGAGCAGCAGCAGCTTGGGCTCGGTCAGCGTCGCCATGAGCAGCGTGAGCGCCTGGCGCTGGCCGCCGGACAGCAGGCCCACCTTGCTGGTGAGGCGCTTCTCGAGACCAAGGCCGAGCTCGGCCAGGCGCTCGGTGTACTCGTCCTTCTCGGATTTGGTGACGCCCCAGGCGAGCGTACGGGTCTTGCCGCGACGCTTCGCCATGGCGAGGTTCTCGATGATCTGCATGTCGGCGGCGGTGCCCATCATGGGATCCTGGAACACGCGGCCGAGGTATTTGGCGCGCGCGGGCTCGGACAGCAGCGAGATGTCCTTGCCGTCGAGCTCGATGACGCCCGAATCGATGGGGTAGACGCCCGCGATCATATTCATGAGGGTCGACTTGCCGGCGCCGTTGCCGCCGATGACGGTGACGAAGTCGCCCGCATCAAGCGTGAGGTTGACGTTTACCAGCGCGCGCTTCTCGTTGATGGTTCCGGCGTTGAAGGTCTTGCAGACATTGGTGATGTTCAGCATCGCCTATCGCCCCCCTTCCGAGCGTGCGGCACGGGTGTAGGACCGCTTGAGCTGGTACTTCTCCCACACGACGGGGATGCACAGGGCGAGGGCGACGATGATGGCGGACAGCAGCTTCATGTCGTTGGCATCCATGCCCATCTGAAGGACGATGGCGCGGATGAGGAAGTAGACCACGGAGCCCACGACGGCAGACGCCAAGCGCCCGCCGAAGGAGTGCAGCTTGGCGCCGGGCAGGACGCGCCACAGGACCTCGCCGATGACGATGGCGGCAAGGCCGATGACGATGGCGCCCGTGCCCATGCCGATGTCGGCGTACTTCTGGCTCTCGCAGATCAGGCCGCCGGACAGACCGACCAGGCCGTTGGAGAGCACGAGGGCGATCATCTTCGTGACCTTGGTGTTCACGCCGAGCGCGCGGACCATGGCCTCGTTGTTGCCGGTGGCGCGGCAGGCGGAACCGATCTCGGTGCCGAAGAACCAGTAGAGCACGACGATGATGAGGACGGCGGCGACAAGGCCGACGACGATGGCGCCGGCGTTCGTGGACAGGCCCGTCATGTCGGTGACCTTGGAGAAGATGGTCTCGTTTTTCAGCAGCGGCGTGTTGGACTTGCCCATGATGCGCAGGTTGATGGACCACAGGCCGATTTGCGTGAGGATGCCGGCGAGAATCGCGGGGATCTCGAACACGGTGTGCAGAAAGCCCGTGACGGCACCTGCAACCATGCCGGCGAGCATGGCCGCCAAGATCGCGACCAGGGGGTCCACGCCTCCCACGACGAGCACGGCGCACACGCAGCCGCCGAGTGCAAAGCTGCCGTCGACCGTCAGGTCCGCGATGTCGAGCAGCTTATAGGTGATGAAGACGCCGAGGACCATGATGCCCCAGAGAATGCCCTGGGATACGGCGCCAAGTAGGGCGAGCCCCATATCTCTCCTCCTTTATTCAGCCAAATGAACCCCGACGGGTATGCTCGCCGGGGTTCATCGCGAGAACGATGTAGATACATCCGACAAGTCTAGCACGGCGACTTGCCCGATGGAGCCAGAAGGTATCTGTAATGGAGTTGAAACGTGCGAGCTCCGGGGTACCGGGCCCCGGCAAGAACAAAAAAGGGCTGGAGACGCAGGTCTCCAGCCCTGAGGTGCAAGCTGTCTGCAGGGGAGGGTTACGCCGAGACGTCCTCTCCGCCTTCATCTGCCAGGAAGGACACGTCGATGCCGAGCGTATCGGCCGTCTCCTGGTTGTAGACGAGGTCGCACTCATCGGCAGTCATCTGCTCGATGGGCATCTCGGCGGGATCTGCACCCTCGGTGAGGATCTGGACGGCCATCTCGCCTGCGCGGTAGCCGAGCTCTTCGTAGTTGATCGACACGCTCGCCAGCGCGCCGCCCTCGACCATGCCGACCTCGCCGACGACCGTCGGGAGGTTGTTCTCGTTCGTCACCATGGTGACGGTGGAGATACCGGCGGAGATGGTGTTGTCCGTGGGGATGTAGACGGCGTCGACCTTGCCGACCATGGACTCGGAGACCTGCTGGATCTCGTTGGAGCTCGAGGCGGTGTAGCGCTCGTGCGCGATGCCGAGCTCGTCGAGGGTCTCCTCGGCCAGCGCGACCTGGATGTCGGAGTTGGACTCGGCGGTGCAGTACAGAAGGCCGACGGTCTTGGCGTCGGGCACGAGCTGCACCAGCAGGTCGATCTGGTCGGACACCGGGTTCATATCGGAGGTGCCGGTCAGGTTGCCGCCGGGGGCGTCGTTGTCGTCCACCAGGCCGGACGCGGCGAAGTCGGTGATGGCCGTGCCGATGATGGGGATGTCGCTCGTGGCGCCGGCGACCGCCTGGGCGGCGGGCGTCGCGATGGCCAGGATCAGGTCGCACCCGTCGTTGACCAGCGTGGAGGCGATGGTCTGGCAGGCGGACTGGTCGTTCTGCGCGTTCTGCTGCTCGATATCGTAGGAGATGCCCGACTCGTCGAGCGCGCGGACGAAGCCGTCGTTCGCTGCGTCGAGGGCGGCGTGCTCCGTCAGCTGCAGCACGCCGATCTTATAGGTCTTGCCGTCGCCGGAGGCCGAGGTGGAGCCGCTCTCGGCGGTGTCGCCGCCGCAGCCTGCAAGCCCGAGCGTGCCGGCAGCGGTCAGCGCCGCCATGCCGGCGAGCCCTTTGGAAAATGTGCGGCGGGAAAGCGTGGTGCGTTCCATAGTTATCTCCTCATATTGCCTTGCGCGGAGCGCAAGGGGGATGCGACGCCGGGGTCCAGTCATTCGGCCCCGGCGCGTGAGCCGTATCGTGTTCGGTAATTCTAGACGATTTCAGCATCTTCGAGGCCGGAGATGTCGATGCCGACCTCATCGGCGGTCGCCTGGTTGGCGATGAGCTGGCAGTCCTCGGCGGCGAGGTACTCGATGGGCATCTCGGCGGGGTCGGCGCCCTCGGTGAGAATCTCGACGGCCATCTCGCCGGCCTTATAGCCCAGGTCGTAGTAGTTGATGGAGTAGGAGGCGAGGCCGCCGTCCTCGACCATGGTGTCGCAGCCCACGATCACGGGCAGGTCGTTCTCGTTGGCGACCATGGAGACCGTCGCCATGCCGGCGGCGATGGTGTTGTCGGTGGGGGTGTAGACGGCGTCGACCTTGCCGACCATGGACTCGACCACCTGCTGGATCTCGTTGGAGGACGACACGGTGTAGCGCTCGTGCGCGATGCCGGCCTCATCCAGCGCCTCCTCGGCCATGGCGATCTGGACCTCGGAGTTGGACTCGGCGGTGCAGTACAGAAGGCCGACGGTCTTGGCGTCGGGCACGAGCTGCTGGAGCAGGTCGATCTGGTCGGCGACGGGGGTGAGGTCGGAGCTTCCGGTCACGTTCCCGCCGGGGGCCTCGTTGTCAGCGACCAGGCCGGACTCGGCGAAGTCGGTGATGGCCGTGCCGATGATGGGGATGTCGCTCGTGGCGCTCGCGACCGCCTGCGCTGCGGGCGTGCCGATGGTGAGGATCAGGTCGTCGCCGTCGTTCACGAGCTTGCTCGCGATGGTCTGGCAGGCGGACTGGTCGTTCTGCGCGTTCTGCTGGTCGATCTCGTAGTCGATGCCGGCGTCATCGAGGGCGGCAACAAAGCCCTCGTTGGAGGCGTCGAGCGCGGCGTGCTCGGTGAGCTGCAGCACGCCGATCTTGTAGGTCGAGCCGGTTGCGGCCTCGGCAGTGGAGCTTCCTTCGTCGGTGGTTTCGGTCGTGGCGCCGTTGCCACCGCAGGCGGCAAGCGCGAGCGCAAGCGTGCCTGCAACGACGGCGGATGCCAGGGTCTTGAGCCGTTTCATGGCGAATCCTTCCTCTCTTCGGTTCTTTCCCGAACGAATATGCAGATAGATAGTTATTGATGATAGAGGGCACCGCCGCGGTGCCCATTAATTCCGTCGCGCAGGTTACACAGTATTAACGTTTGCTCCGGCGATAGGAAAAATCTGCCCGCCGACCGAATTGCCCGGCGCGGATCTTCCCGGATCGGTTCAGCGGAGGCTTCGGCCCCAACTTTTGCTGAAAAATCGACGTTGTGGACGAGTTGGTTTGGAACGCTCGCAAAAGGGCACCTGTCGTACGGCCGTTACCTGCGGAAACGTTGACACCGAAGATGCCATTTCACGCGGGTCGGGATTCTATCCGTCCACAACGTCGATTTTTCAGCAATTCTTGATGCCGGAGCCTCCGCTCCCGCCGGTCTCGGTGGCACAACCGTGTTCCGGTCCCGCCGTATGTCAGAAAATCCTGTTTCCATGGAGCTTCTTCCAGCGCCTCCAGAGGTGCGCCGCCCGCACGGCGTCTGCCCCGCGGATGCGGCCGGCGCCGCCAAGAAGGAGAACGAGCCGGTAGCCCCTTCTCGCGAGATAGACCCGATGTCTCGCCTCGTCTCGAAACCTCAGCTCGAACACGCCGTTGGCGACCTGCTTCCAATCTCCGAGCAGATGCCCCTCGCGTGCGATGGCGCGGATCCTCCGGATGATCGAGAAGCGCACCGGCCTGTTAGGTACGCGGTTGAGCCATCGATCGAATTCGGCCGTGCTTTCGATGCGGTACACGTCAGTCACCCTTCGCCGTCGTGTCGCACCGGTTATGCAGGGAGGGACGGTATCGGCTGGCGCGGGAAAACGCGAAGGCGTGCAGATCCGCTTGGCGCCGGCGGAACAGCGGCGTGTCTTCGGGCAGGTTCTCACCGAGTGCGGCGGCGAGCCGCTTGGCGAGCGCGCGGAATGATTCGAGATCGCTTATCTCGGCGACGGTGGTCTGGATGACGGTCGCGTCGGGGTCGGACGCGCGATCGAAGGGGCGCGCGTGGGGATCGTCGACGATTTCGAGCGCGACATGCTGTTCGGGCCAATAGAGTGCCATGGATACCTCCCGTAAGACGGCTGAAGATGGGCCCAGCCTATCAAAGGGGGTCTAACAGATTTCCAACAGGTATCCTGATGGTGGCCAACGCAGCAGATAGTCGCTGTATACGTATAAAAACAAGCAAAATATATATCGGCGAACGTTACAAAAGCAGCCCCCAGCGGACTGGACGTTCGCTGGGGGCTGAGCGGTCGCAACGTGTTTTGAAGATTAGAACTCCGCGTTGCCCACGGTGCGCGGGTGCGGGATGACGTCGCGGATGTTGCCGACGCCGGTCAGATACATGACCATGCGCTCGAAGCCGAGGCCGAAGCCGGCGTGCTTGCAGCTTCCGAAGCGGCGCAGGTCGAGGTAGTACTTGTACTGGCCCTCGTCCATGCCGAGCTCGGCGATGCGGCGCTCGAGCACGTCGAGGCGCTCTTCGCGCTGGGAGCCGCCGATGATCTCGCCGATTCCGGGCACGAGGCAGTCGGCTGCGGCGACGGTTTTGCCGTCGTCGTTCATGCGCATGTAGAACGCCTTGATCTCGGCGGGGTAGTCGGTGACGAACGTCGGGCACTTGAAGTGCTCTTCGGTGAGGAAGCGCTCGTGCTCGGTCTGCAGGTCGATGCCCCAGCTCACGGGATACTCGAACGTGTGGCCGGCGGCGACGGCGCGCTCCAGGATCTCGATGGCCTCGGTGTAGGTCACGCGCGCGAAGTCGGAGGTGGCCACGTGCGTCAGGCGCTCGATCAGGCCCTTGTCCACGAACTTGTTGAGCATGTTGAGCTCGTCGGGGCACTTCTCCATGACGTAGGTGATGATGAACTTGAGCATGTCCTCGGCGAGGTCCATGTCGTCGTTGAGGTCGGCGAACGCGATCTCGGGCTCGATCATCCAGAATTCGGCGGCGTGGCGCGTCGTATTGGAGTTCTCCGCGCGGAACGTCGGGCCGAACGTGTACACATCGCCGAAGGCCATGGCGAAGTTTTCGGCGTTGAGCTGGCCGGATACGGTGAGCGATGCCGCCTTGCCGAAGAAATCCTGGCTCCAGTCGACCGTGTCGTCATCGAGCAGCGGCGCGTGCGCGGGGTCGAACGTGGTGACGCGGAACATCTCGCCGGCGCCCTCGCAGTCGCTCGTGGTGATGATCGGCGTGTTCACGTACACGAAGCCGCGGTCCTGGAAGAACTTGTGGATGGACGCGGCGGCCACGGAGCGGATGCGGAACACGGCGCGGAACAGGTTCGTGCGCGGGCGCAGGTGCTGCTGCGTGCGGAGGAACTCGACCGTGGCGCGCTTCTTCTGCAGCGGGTAATCGGGGGTGGAGGTTCCTTCGACCTCGATGCTCTCGGCGGTCAGCTCGAAGGGCTGCGGCGCGTCGGGCGTCAGCTTGACGGTGCCCGTGCACACGAGCGCGGCCGACACGTTCTGGTGGGAGATCTCGTCGTAGTTGGCGAGGTCCTCGCGGTTCATGACGACCTGCAGGTCGCGGAAGCAGCTGCCATCGTTCAGGGTGACGAAGCCGAAGTTCTTCATATCGCGGACGGATTTGACCCATCCGGCGACCGTGACCCGGCTCCCGCCGAGCGACTCGGCATCGGCGTAGAGCTGAGCGATCTTGGTGCGGTTCATAGATGCCCCTGTTCTTGGGTTAAAGCGAGTTACAGACCATCGACCATCATAGCAGGCAAACGGGGGACGGGTGCATGTTGGTCATTGTCAATATGGGGAAGAGGTGGCCGGCTGCGTCGCCGGTTCCGTTCCCGCGTTGCGGGCGGCGGGTTTTTCGGTGCGTCGGATGTGCCGCCGCTCGGTTCTGCGCGGATTGATTACAATCCGAGGCACGAGAGCACAACGACAGGAGTCTCCCCATGAAGACAGATCGCGATCTGGCGCGCCAGCTGGCATCGATCGAGCGCCGAGGGTATCCGGCCTACAAGAGCTTACGCGGAAGCTACGACATGGGCGGCTTCACGCTGTCGATCGACCATGTGCAGGGAGATCCCTTTGCGGCCCCGTCCCAGCTGAGCGTTGTCGTTCCGGCGCGGACCGCGGGGTTTCCCCGGCCGCTGTTCGATGCGCCCCACCGCAAGGTTGCGCTCGAAGACGTCTTGATTCGCCGGTTCGCCCAGGCCGCGTCGCGCGTGAGCTTCAAGGTCGGCGGTTCGGGCAAAAGCGGCCTTCTCGCCACAAGTCGTCCCGGACCGGAGGTGCTGGCGCGCTCTGCGTGTGAGGTCTCCCGCGACGGCTCGATCACGCTGCGCTTTGAGGCGGGCCTTCCTGCTCACGGGCGCACGGTCGATGCGCGCGCATGCGAGCGGATGCTGCTCGACCTGGTGCCGCGCTGCGTCGACGAGGCGCTTGTGTGCGATGACCGGTCGCTTGCCATGGCACAGCGCGCGGTCGATCTGGCTGATGACCAGCAGGCCGTTCGCGACGAGCTCGGGCGCCTGGGCCTGGTGGCGTTCGTGGCGGACGGGTCGGTGCTGCCGCGCGCGACGGGTGTGTCGGCAAAGCCGCTGAAGGGTGCGCGCCCGTTTGCCGCGCCGGCATCGATGCGCGTGTCGATCGATCTGCCCCATCGCGGCCCCACGTCCGGCATGGGTATCGCGCGCGGCATCACGTTGATCGTGGGAGGCGGCTATCATGGCAAGTCGACGCTGCTCCGCGCGCTGCAGGACGGCGTGTACAACCATGTCGCGGGCGATGGCCGCGAGCTCGTGATCACCGATGCCACGGCGGTCAAGCTGCGCGCCGAGGACGGTCGTCCCGTGCACGATACCGACATCTCGCTTTTCATCGGCGACCTGCCCGACGGGCGCGACACGCATCGGTTCTCGACTGAGGACGCCAGCGGAAGCACCTCGCAGGCGGCGGGCGTCATCGAGGCGCTCGAGGCGGGCGCGCACGCGCTGCTGGTGGACGAGGACACGTCGGCGACGAACTTCATGGTGCGCGACGCCCTCATGGAGGCGGTCGTGAGCGGCGAGCACGAGCCCATCACGCCGTTCGTGGAGCGCGTGCGCGACCTCTGGGAGCAAGCGGGCGTGAGCTGCGTGATCGTGGCGGGAAGCTCGGGAGCGTTTTTCTCGGTCGCCGATGCCGTGATTCAGATGGACCGCTACGAGGCGCACGACATCACCGAGCGCGTCCGTAGAGTGTGTGAGGACCTGCAGGCGCCCCAGACCCCGCGTGCTGCGGGGTTCGTCCTGCCGCAACGCGAGCGGCGCGTGCGCATCTTTGGCATCAAGCCGCAGGCGCGCGGAGGTCGTCGCGGTTCGGATGCGAGGATCAAAGTGCGCGTCCGCGGTCTGGATGAGTTCTCGGTGGGCGGCGGCTCGGTGGACGTGCGCCTTGTCGAGCAGCTGGTCGACGAGGAACAGACGTCCGCGCTGGCGCAATGCGTCCGCTGCGCGGCGGCGCGCGGCCTGCTCGATGGCGCGCATACGGTGGGCGATATCGTGGCCGCGCTCTACGCCATGATCGACGAGCGCGGCTGGAGCGCCTGGTCCGAGCACGGCGATGCGTCGTGCGGTTTGGCGCTCCCGCGCCCGCAGGAGCTGTTCGCCGCGCTCAACCGCTGGCGCGCCGCGGGCTGAGGGCGGGGGATCCGGCCTGCAGATTTCCGAACATGATGGGGCGTTCCGCTGTGGCGCCTCATCGTGAGCCGGCGATTAGGATTTTTGGCTAGAAATTTCCGTTTTGCTGTAGACTGGTTCGGGTAAAGGTGGCTGTGTTGGCTGTTCTGTCTATATTGACCGTTTGAAATCCCGAATTCAAAGGCCCGATCGTTCCAAATCGAGGGCGTTTTGGGAGCATACGGCGCCAGTGGCGGAATCTGGGCCCGTTTTCACGGGTCCCCCAACAGCAAATCAGAACTTTTTAGCCACTTCGGAGACATCGACTGGAAGAGGTGACGGGCGTGGCGGTTGGGTCGTCGGCCTGCGTCCGCTTGGCCCCTCGCGTCGCGCATCGGCTGGCCGACCGCGCAACCTTACCAAACCGTCATGCAACCGTAAGGCAAATCGATGGCGGCCGACCTGCCGCCTGCAGGAACATATATATGTGCGATTTCGCACCTGTTGCAGGCAATTCGGCAGAAGGCGGCATCGATGGCCCTCATCAAACGGTTCTTATCGGGATACAGCGACAATTTCCTGCTCGCGCTCACCTTGTGGCCTGCGGCTTCGTTTGCGCTGACGCTCCCGATCCTGGCGTATCTCTACCATCGCGACGGTCGTCTCAAGTTCGCATCGGTCGTCTCGACGTACCTAGCGGTGCTCTATGTGCTCGGCCTGGGATGCTTCACGCTCTATCCGCTGCCCGACGGTATGTCTGGGCCGGGAATCACCTACGGCGTGCCCTGGCAGCTCAATCCCCTGGCGCCGATCGGGGACTTTGCGCGCGAGGGCCTGTCCGTCCTGCCGCAGATCGCCTTCAACGTCGTGTTCTTCGTTCCCTTGGGCTTTATTGCGGGGCGTCTGCTCCGTCTGCGCTTCGTGCCGTCGATCGTCTTGGGTTTTGCCGCATCGTTGCTGATCGAGGCGGCGCAGGGCACCGGATTGTTCGGCGTCTATCCGTATGCCTATCGCACGGCGGACGTCGACGACCTCATCTACAACACGAGCGGGGCGGCGCTGGGTTGGCTGTGCGCCGCGGCCCTCGCCCGCGTGCTGCCTCCCGGGGCGCTTGCCGAGGAGGGCGAGGTCACCCATGCGCCGGGCTTCATCCGTCGCTGCGTGGCGTTCTGGCTCGATACGCTGATCATCGGACTGCTGTCGCTTGTGGTGAGCGGCGCGGTGTCCATCATGTTATGGAACCTGCCCGAGGGCATCGCCCGCGACCTGGCGGGCACGCCTTGGATGCTCGTCGTGATGGCGTTTCTGTTTGTGCTGGTGGAGGGCGTGCTGCCCTGGATGCACGCGGGCTCCACGCCGGGAGGAGGCTTCGTGCGTATGAGCTGCGAGACCCGCGAGCGCACCGGTGCGCGGCGCGTGGTGTTTTACCTGGCGCGCCTCGTCGTGCTCGGCGCCGCGTACCTCTTCATCCCGTTCGCGTGGTTTGCGCTCGCCCTGTTTTACCTCGTCGCTCGCCGCATGCCCTACGACTTCCTCTAGCCCTGAAATAATAGGGACCGTCCCTAGAATTTCAGGCTTGGCCGATGAGCCGCGAAACCACGAGGGCGGTCACGGCCGCGCACCCCATGAATGCAAAGGGCAGCATGCCTGCGGGCACGCAGGCGGACAGGACGGCGAGGACGATGCCGCAGACGGCTATCGCCGCCTCGCAGCTGAGATGCAGACGCCTCGGCCGCGTATCGGCGGCGTCGAGGGCGCCGCAGAGGGCAAGCATGATATCGAGCGCCAGCATGCAGACGAGCGACGGGCCGGTTGGCATGCCGGCGTATCTGTCGAATGCCGCCAGGATGCACGAGGCCAGCGCGCAGAGGATGAACGCCGGGGCTGCGTCGAGCGCGAGCAGAACGGGGCTGCTCACGGGCAGGTGGTCGCGCATGAAGCGGTTGCGCTCGTCATCCAGGAACACACGGGACACGGCGCGGGGCAGCTCGGCGCTGCGCAGGGCGAACATGATCCACATCGCGGCTCCGAGCACACGGCCGCCCGCCTCGCCGCCCATCAGGCCCAGCGCCGCCGCAGTCGGCGCGAGCGACCCGCCGAGCAGGGCGACGCCGGCAGGGGAGAGGACGGCCCCGACGCCGATGATGCGCAGCCACGTGTCGTATCGGCGCAGCGTCGAGATGAGTGCGCGCGCCAGGATCGCGCGGTTGCCCGTGCCGGCGGGCATGCGGCCGATCGGCGTGCGCCGCGCCTGACGGCTCCGGCGCACCAGGTCTCGGTAGAGCGATGGGTTGTATACGGCCATGCGCCGCACGGCGTACAGGTCGACGTCCACGCCGGCTTCGCGCGTGAGCGCAGCACGGGGCAGGCGCGCGGCGAGCGCGACGGCGAGCCCGATGGCGGCAAGGGCGATGATGGCGCAGGCGATGATGGGCGCAGAGGGATTGCCGGGCGCATGGAACAGCATGGTATCGGCGGCGCGAGCGAGCATCGGCATGTTGAGCACGGCGGCGCCGAGAGCGCATACGCCGGCGGCGATCGTCGCGATGGAAAGGGGCAGCCGGTGGCGGCTGCCTGCGCGCATCCGCACCATGCCGATGGCCCAGGATATCGCGCGCGCCGCGCTGATCGCGAGCGCCACGGTGACGGCAAACGCAAGGCAGCTCGGGACCTCGCTGCGAGCGGCGCCGCAGGCCACTTGGAAGAATGCGGCAAAGAGGTATCCCGGCACCCCGCCGACGACGCCCGCGACGATCGCCCGCGGGAGGAGTTCGGTCAGCGCCCACGGTCCGGTGCCGATGCCGGTCTGCGCAAGCCAGATGATATCGGGTGCGCTGGGCGCCCACGGCGAGCGCCATGCGCTGCGCACCGACCACAGGACTCCGCAGGCGACCGGCGCCGCCAGCACGAGGGCGGCGAGCTGGGATAGCCCAGACGGGGATGACGCGGCATATGCGGCGAAGTCTCCGGCGCTGCCCTCGACCATGCCGAGCAGCCACATCCAGCACGCAACGACGTTGCCTCCCACGATTAGGGCAAGATACAGCAGGTAGATGCGGTCGGTGAGGTCGCGCGCGTCGTCCAGGTCGGCACCGGCTGCCCACAGGTAGAAGTTGAGCTCGGAACGCAGGTGGCGCGCCTGGAGCCACAGGAGGGAGGCGAGATCGTGCAACATGGCGGCGCCTACACGCTTTTCCAGAAGTCGGGCTGCTCCGCGACGGCACCGTCGCGCGTCTCGAGCGTTCCGTCGCGCAAGACGAGCACGCGGTCGGGCTTGAGCCGCTCGAGCCGGTGGTGGCAGCTCAGCAGGACGGCGCACCCGCAGTCGGCGGCACGGCCCAGCTCTTGCTCCAGGATGTCTGCCGATGCGGGGTCGAGCGGGCCGGTGGGCTCGTCGAGCAGCAGGAGGTCGGGCCGGCAGGCGAGCGCGAGGGTGCAGGCGAGCTTCTCGCGCATGCCGCGCGAGAAGCTCTGCGGATACTGATCGCAGAACCGCGCGATGCCGAATCGCTCCAGCAGGCGGTCGGCCTCGTCCCATCGGCTGTTGCTCCACCGATTTGCGCGGCCGAGCAGCTCGAGGTGCTCGAATGCCGTGATGTCGTCGTAGAAAGCGGGCACGTCGTTGACGAACGCCATGCGGGCTCGTTCGGCTGCCGTCGCGCTTTCGAGCGGAGCGCCGCAGATCGTGATGGCGCCCGCGCGCAGGCGCTCCCAGCCGGCGAGGCAGCGCAGCAGGGTGGATTTGCCGGCTCCGTTGGGCCCGACGAGCAGGGTGAGCGAGCCCGGTTCGAGCTGGAAATCGACGTCTTCCCAGATATTTGCGCGGCCGTAGCCAAAGGCTATGCCGCGCGCCAGCAGGGCGGGCACGCCTGTGGAGCTCTGCGGTGCCTCTGCGGCTTGCATGGTTCCTCCCGGTTTCGAACGACCAGATGCCCCCATGATGGCACCGTCGGGCCGGAAACGCCAGGTGGGACTTTTTGGGACGGGCCCGGCTGCCGGGGGGCAAACGATCCGAGAAGCCCCGCCTTACAAAAGCGTTAGCCCCAAGCGCCCAACCGTAAGCCGCCCGTAAGACATCGGCGCGCGCAACGTGGAACCATAGAGGTCGTCCTGTCCCCGACCGTGGAGGATCCCATGCTCATCAAGCTTGCCCTCGGCAACGTGCGGCGCAGCGCGCGCGATTTCTCGGTCTACTTCATGACCCTCGCCTTCGCCGTCTGCCTGCTGTACTCGTTTCTGGCATCGACCGACTATCTGCTCGCGCTCGACCTCACGGCCGAGCAGCGGCTCTATTACGCCAAGTCCGGCGAGGTGCTCGTCGCGTTCGCGGTGTTCGTGGCTGTGATCTTCGCGTTTCTCATCGGATACGCCAACGTGTTTTTGGTGCGCCGCCGCAAGCGCGAGTTCGGCCTGTACGAGCTGCTGGGCATGGGGCACGCTCGGGTCTCGTGCGTGCTGGCGCTCGAGAGCGCCTCGGTGGGCATCGTGTCGCTTATCGCGGGCATGGCGCTCGGCGTGGCGCTCTCGCCCCTGTTCGGCCTGGTGGCGGCGTTCGTGTTCGGCGTTCCCTGGACGCCGGTGGTGACGGTCTCGCCCGCGGCGGCCGCGCAGACCGCCCTCGCGTTTGCGGCCATCACGGTCGTCGCCGCCCTGCGCGCGGTGCGCAGCGTGGGCAGGTGCACGTTGATCGAGCTCATGCGCACCGATCGCGCGCCTGAGCGCCGCGTCGCCTCGGGGCGGGTCGCCGTGGGCGTGCAGCGGCTGCTCGCGATCGCGCTGCTGGCGCTCGTATGGGGCGTGTGCCTGCTCGCCCCCGGCTACTTCATCGTGTTCATCATCCCCATGGGGTTCATCGCGCTGGGCGGCACCTACTTCGCCTTCCGCGTGATCGCGGCGCGCGTGCCCGACCGCCTGCGCGCGCGTTCCGAGCGGTACTACACGGGGCTCGTGCCGTTTACCGTGCGACAGGTCGAGGCGCGCATCGAGAGCGGCTGCACGGCGCTGGCCGCGGTGTGCGTGCTGCTGGCCGCGGGGATGTGCATGATCGTGGCCGGCTTGGTGTTCAGCGTGGGCCTGCGCTCGGGAGACCTGTTCGAGAGCGCTTGGGCGCTCGCCCCGCTCGCCTACGCCTGCGTGTTCTACGGCGCGGCGTTCATGGTCGCCGCGGCGGCGGTGCTCGCCTTACAGCAGCTCTCGCAGGCGGCCGACGCGGACGTCGCCTACCGCACGCTTGACCGCCTGGGGGCCGATGCCGCCCTGGTGCGATCTTCCGTGCGCGCGCAGGTGGGGGCGAGCTTCGCCGTTCCTGCCGTCATGGCGTGCCTGCACTGCCTCTTTGGGTTCGCGCTGATCTTCGTTTTGTCGATCATGTTCGCGTCGGAGGGCTTCGTGCTGTTTGCGGCAGCGACGGTCGGGCTCACGCTGGCGATTCTGATCGCCTATTACCTGGCGACGAGCTCGACGTGCATCCGCGCGCTGACGCGCCCCTAGAGCCCTGAAATTCTAGGGACAGTCCCTAGAATTTCAGGTCACGGGCTATTCGGCGATCCCCAGCGTCTTGACGCAGCGTGCGAGCTCGTCGGGAATCTTGATGTGCTGCGGGCATGCCTGCTCGCACGCTGCGCACGCGATGCACGAGGTCGCCCGCTTGTGCCCGTGCTTGCCGACGAGCCATGCCTCCTCGTCCTGTGCCTTCTTGAGGTCGCCGTACAGGGTCAGCATGTTCATGGCCATGAATGTCCCCGATATGCCGACGCCCATGGGGCACACCTTGGCGCAGTAGTTGCAGGCGGTGCAGGGGATGAGCGGGATGCGGGCGAGCTCGGCGCGCGCCTTGTCGAGCGTGGTGCGCTCGGCGTCGGACAGGCCCGTGAAGCCCTTCATATACGAAAGGTTGTCCGCCATCTGCTCGACGCTGCTCATGCCCGACAGCACGGTGATGACGCCCGGCAGGCTCGCGGCGAAGCGGACCGCCCAGCTCGCGGCGGAGGATTCGGGCTCCGCATCGTGCAGCACGCGCGCGACGCTCTCGGGTGGGTCGGCGAGCATGCCGCCCTTGACGGGCTCCATGATCACGATCGGCATGTTGTGGGCGCGCGCCACCTCGTAGCAGCCGCGCGACTGCACGGAGGGGTTCTCCCAGTCGGCGTAGTTGATCTGCAGCTGGACGAACTCCATCTCAGGATGGGCGGTGAGCAGCGCATCGAGCTCCTCGGGCGTGGAGTGGAAGCTGAAGCCGGCGTGCTTGATGCGCCCGGAGGCTTTCTGCTCCAAGATCCAGTCCCACAGACCGAACTCGTCGAAGAGCGCCGTGCGGTGCTCGCCCAGGTTGTGGAGCAGGTAGAAGTCGAAGTAGCCTGCCCCCGTGCGCTCAAGGGACGTCTCGAACTGCGCGATCGCGTCGTCGCGCGTCTTGCAGTCGATCCACGCGGCGCATTTTGTCGCGAGCCGGTAGCGCTCGCGCGGATACCGCTCGACAAGCGCCTGGCGAATGGCGTCCTCGCTGCCCTTGTACGCCCAGGCGGTGTCGAAATAGGTGAAGCCAGCATCGAGGAACATGTCGACCATCTGCTTGGTCTGCTCGATATCGATGTCCTCGCCCTGCTTGGGCAGGCGCATGAGGCCGAATCCCAGCTTGCCGATCATGTCGAATTCGTTCTCAGGCATCTTGTCTCCCATCTGGCTGAACGTCCGGCAAAACAGTTCGCGCCCGGCCCCTCCGTGACGGGCGCCGGGCGCGAAGGCAATCGGTCGGTGCTCCCTAGCTGCGGTTCGCAGCTTATCAAGCTCATCATACCCAAATACGCACCGGATGGCTTGGTATGAACCCAAGTCCGACCTCGGAGCACATGTTTGGGGGCGCGGGCGGCTTGCGGCATCCTCAAGCATGTGCGGAGACCGTGCGCGAGCCAGGCGCACGGCGCGGGAATGCCCTAAGATAAGCAGACATGCGCCGCGCCCGCGGCGCGCAGAAGAGAATGAATGGAAAGGGCCTTCATGGTTATCGAACAGCATGCCCTTTGGGGAGACGATCCGACCGACGAGCATCCGGCGACGTTTACCGCCTATCTGGCGGACCCGGTCCCGGCGCGTGAGCATGCGCCCCGCCCGGCCGTGGTCATCTGCGGCGGAGGCGGCTTCACCAACATCGCCGCCCACGAGCAGGAGCCGGTCGCGTTCGCGTTCTTGAATCAGGGCTATCAGGCGTTCGTGCTCGACTACGTGACGAGCGCCACGGGCAACGTGTCGTTTCCCAACCCCGAGGCCGATCTTGCCAAGATGGTAGCCCGCGTGCGCGCCAACGCGCAGGCATGGCACGTCGACCCCGAGAAGGTCGCCGTCGTCGGCTTCTCCGCAGGCGGCTTCATCTGCGCGTCGCTGGCGGCCCAGTGGAAGACCGGCCCGTTCGCCGCGCTTACCGGCGAGCGTCCCGACCATATCCGCCCCGATGCGGTCGTGCTGGGCTATCCGCTGCTCGACATGCGCGTGATGCGCGATGAGCGCACGCGCGATCCCCGCATCGACCTGCGCGTTCCCAAGACGGGCGGCAAGACGGGACGCGATCTGCTCAACGATTTCATCTCCATGGTCATCGGCGGGGAGGCGACCGACGAGCGCATGGCGGAGGTGTGCCCCACGACGCATGTCTCGCGCGATATGCCGCCGACGTTCGTGTGGGGGACCAGCGACGACCGTACCTGCCCGATCATCCAGGTCTACGATCTCGTCTCGGCGCTTGCGCGCGCCGGCGTCGCCCATGAGCTGCACGTCTTCGACCGGGGCGGGCACGGCCTGTCGGTCGCGAACATCAACACCTGCGCCGATAACGCCGAGGAGCAGGCCGTCGTGCGTCCCTGGATCGGTCTTGCGTGCTCCTTCCTTGAGCGTTGCGGGCTGTAGGGGACGGCAGGGGCGCGGACCATCTCGAAAGGACGAAAGAACATGGATGTGCATCTGATGGGCCTTGTGCTCGCCGTCGTGGCGCTCGCGGTGCTCGTCGTGACGTTCCGCATGGGGACGCGTGCGTTCGGTCGCGCTTCGGTGCCTACGGCGTTGATGCTGTTCGCGGGACTCGTGATCGCCACCTGCGCGGCCCCCGGCGGCTTCATGGCGACTTCCGGCTCGCTCATGATCGTGTTCGTGCTGGTCGCGGTCGAGCTGTTCGCCATGAACGGCGTGCTGCTGATCTCGCGCGACGGGGGCGTCCGTGCGGCATCGGCGATCCCTCTGGCCATCGCCGTCGTGCTCGCGCTGCTGTTCACCGTGGTTCCCATGGTCGTGGAGGGGACCGGAAACCAGCTGGTGAGCGCCCTGCTCGGGCTCATCTCGCTGGTCGGGCTGTGGATGTCGTTCTCGCTCGCCATGGTCGCGCTCGCATCGTTCGTCTATCGGGTGGCCACGCGCGGAGCCGCGCCCGACCGCAAGAACGCGTACAAGTTCATCGTCGTGCACGGTGCGGCCATCGAGGGCACGCGCCCCTCGCCCGTGCTCATGGACCGGCTCGACTGCGCCTTCACGCTGTGGGAGCGCCAGGGCAAGAAGGGCACGATCATCGTTTCGGGCGGACAGGGTTCGGACGAGGAGCTGAGCGAGGCCCGCGTCATGCACGACTACCTGCGCGATCGCGGCGTGCCGAAAAAGCAGCTCGTCGAGGAGGACCGGTCGTCCACGACGCGTGAGAACCTCGCGTTCTCACGTGAGGTCATGGGCGGCCTGACGACGGCGGGGTCGTATCGCGTGGCGCTGGTGACCAGCGATTTCCATGCGTATCGCTGCGGCTATCTCGCATGCCGCATGGGCTTGGACGCCGACGTCATGGGCGCGGCGACCGCAGGCGACACCTGGGCGCGCTCGATCATCCGCGAGTTCGGCGCGGTGACCAAGGATCTTCCCTTGACCTATCTGGCGCCGATCATCTTGTGGATTGCGGGCCTGTTGCTGCTGTAACATGCGCACTTCGCGCAGGAAAGGAATGAAGACATGTCGTTTGACGTGGCAAAAAGATATCTGGACAGCATCGGCCTCGGGGACCGCGTGATCGCGACCGAGGCGCCGAGCTCGACGGTCGAGGAGGCCGCCGCGGCGCTCGGGTGCGAGCCCGCGCATATCGCCAAGACCATGGCGTTTTTGGTGGACGACGCGCCGGTGCTGGTCCTGTGCGCCGGCGATGCGCGCGTGAACAACAGCATGTTCAAGCAGTTCTTCCACACCAAGGCGAAGATGGTTCCCGGTGATGTCGTCGAGCAGCTTGTGGGCCATGCGCCGGGCGGCGTGTGCCCGTTTGGCGCCAAGCCCGAGGCGCGCGTGTATCTGGACGAGTCGCTGCGCCGTTTTGACGTGGTGCACCCCGCCTGCGGCGACGACCACAGCGGAGTGCGCCTGACCATCCCTGAGCTCGAGCGCGCCACGCGCGCGGAGGGCTGGGTCGACGTGTGCCGCGGGTGGCGCGCGGAGGAATAGCCGCGCAGGGGCGTGGAGTGGATCTGCGCGCGCCTCGGGCGGCACCCCTGCGTTATCTTTTCGGAATCGTGGTCAATTTACCCATCGAACCGGAATCGCGCCAGGCAACAGGTTATCGTCTTGCATAAAACACTTTCAATATATCGAAGGACGGAAGATCCCCCTCGTCCATCCTGTTGGGGAAGGCGAGAGGGATCTGCTAAACCGATATATATATTATATTGTCCTTTATGGGTCGCGAGACGCTTTCGCGGCGTCGACCCTCGTATCTCGGCACATATTTCCCGGTTCGATGGGTAAATTGACCACGATTCCGAAAACATACCGGAAGGGCTCGGCGTGAGCAGCCGTGAAACCCCGGTTACCGCGGCGCTAGTCTCGTATGTAGACGGTTCCGTCCATGATGCGGCGGGCGGTTCGCTGGACGGCCACGCTGGGGACGGCGATCGTGCCGTCGGGGCGCTGCACCAGCTCCGGCTTCATGGTCATGACGCCGCTCGGGTGCCCGATGCGCACCATGCCGTCTGCGGGCTGTCCGGCGGCCATGACTTTGTGAACGATGGAGCCCTCCAGCATGGCGGCGACCGAGATGGCGCTCGAGGCGGTTAACGGGCAGGCCTTGTGGCATTTAAACACCGAGATCACGCGGGCGCAGATGTCCATCGCGCCCGCCTCGACACACCTGCCGGCGATATCGGTGAAGTTTGTCGGTGCGGTCACGAAGCCGACCTTGGGCACAGCGGGGCTATTGGCCGTCGCGTCTGCAAGATCGCTCGCAAAGCCCATCTTGACGGCCGCGGCGCCGCGGATGGCCTCGAGCAGCCTGCTTGCGCGCTCGTTGGCATCGACTTCGGCGGGAAGCTCGGTGCCGGCAAGGCCCAGGTCGGAGGCGCGTACCACCACGAGGGGATTGGAGACATCGAGGATTGTGGCCTCGATCGGTCCGAGCTCGGGAATCTCCAGCGTATCGCGCACCTGGCCGGTGGGGAGCAGCGCGCCGGTCTTGGTTCCAGCGGGGTCAAGAAACTTCACGAGCAGCTCGGCCGCGGTGCCGTCGACACCGCGGCCGAGCAGTCCCCGTCCTGCGCGAACGTCCCCGTCTTCGGGTCGATGGGTACCGTGACGTCGATGTATTTATCCGTGTTGCGGTTGAGCATGTGCACGGTGGTGATGGGCAAGACGGCTTCGACCAGCCCTTCCTCCACGGCAAAGGGGCCCACAGCGGAGGTCATGTTGCCGCAGCTGGACTTGAAGTCGACCTGCTGCTTGCCGACGATGACCTGCCCGACCTCGTACTCGACGTCGATGCCGGGCACCTCGCTTTTCCAGGCGATGACGATCTTGTTGTTGGATGAGACCGTGCCGCCCATGCCGTCGATCTGCTTGGGATCGGGATTGCCCATGACCTGCAGGAAGATGCGGTCCCATTCGGCGCGGTCGGCCGGCAGGTCCTTTCGCAGGAACATGCAGCCCTTGCTCGTGCCCCCGCGCATGTACACGGTTTTGAACTTTCTCATTTGAGGCCCTCGATGGTCTCGATCAGGTAGTCGGTGAAATCGGCCGAGGTCGGGCCGTCGCCAAATCCCATGACCACGCGACGCTCGGTGGCGCAACAGATGTCGAGCGCGCGCTCCAGCAGGGCGCGGCGGTCGGCAAATCCGATATGGCCCACGAGCAGGCCGGCGGCGCGGATGACGCTGCAGGGGTTCGCCCACGGTGCCAGGCCGCGCTCGGCGAGCGTGGGGGCCGTGCCGTGAATGGCCTCGAACAGCGCGTGCTGCGTGCCGAGATTCGCCGAGGCAGCCGAGCCGAGGCCGCCCTGGTGCTCGGCGGCGATATCGGTCACGATGTCGCCGTAGAGATTGGGCAGCACGATGACCTGGAAATCCTTGTTGAAGTCGGGATCCATGAGCTTGGCCGCCGTCGCGTCGACCAGGCGCGTCTGCACGGTGATCTCGGGGTACTCGCGCTCGGCGACATCGCAGATGATCTTTTGGAAGTTACCGTCGGCGTGCTTGACGATATTCGCCTTGGTGACCACCGTGACCGTGGTCTTGCCGTTGTCGCGTGCGTAGTTGAGCGCCATGCGCGCCAGACGCTCGGTGCCGGGAAGCGTGCACACCTTGAAGTCGACGGCGAGGTCGTCATCCACCTGGATGCCCTTGTCGCCCCAGATGTACTCGCCCTCAAGGTTCTCGCGGAAAAACGTCCAATCGATACCTTGGTCCGGTATGCGGATGGGACGCATGCCGACGAACAGGTCGAGGCCGCGGCGCAGCAGGCTGTTGGCGCTCACCAGGTTGGGCCAGGGGTCGCCGGGGCGCGGGGTGACGAGCGGACCCTTGAGCAGCACGTCGCAGGCAAGCGCGGCGTCGAGCACGTCTTGGGGGAGCGACTCGCCCAGCTCCGCGCGGCGCTCGATGGTCAGGCCGTCGATAGGACGGATCTCGATGCGCCCGGATGCGATCTGGTCGGCGAGCAGACATTCCAGCACGCGGACCGCCTGCTGGACGATGGTGGGGCCGATACCGTCACCGGGCAGGATGCCAATGGTGATGTGGTCGAGGCTCGCGTAGTCCTTGGGCTTGCCGCCCTGCTTGACGCGTTCGATGCGCTCGAACTCTCCAGCGAGGAGCTCGCCGAAACGTTTGGTTGCGCGTTCGATGGCTTGTGTGTGCAATGCGTCCATGATGCCTCCCAGATGTGAGATCGCAGGCGTTTACCATATCTTCATGGTGCGCCCGGCGCGCGCCGCAATCCAATTGAAAGCCGGCATGGCCCCATGCCGGCGCGGCATGGGGACCGCACCATTCCTACGGCAGGGGATCGGGTTCCATGACATGGGCGATGGCGTCTTCGAAGTAGCGAAGCATCTCCATGTCGGCACGGGAGAGCGAGCCGTTCGCGAACGTGGCGATGCACAGCGCCCACGCGGCGTTCAGACTGTTGTCGAGCGACAGGAACTGGGCCTCGCCCGGCTCGATCTTCGAGAGCGCCGTATAGCTCTGCGGGCCGATGGTGTAGCCGATGCCCTTGGCGGCAAGGGTCTGCACCGTCGTGTAGTCGCGCGATTCCAACAGGATGTTGGGGCGAATGCCTGTCTGCATGAACACGGTGTCGAGCACTTGGCGGATGCGCTGCCCGTACGGCACGGTGAGCAGCGGCTCGTCCGCCAGGTGGCGGATATCTATGAGCGGGTAGGGGTAGGCGGGGTCGTTGGTCGCCTTCCGCGCGATGGGGCTGTCGGCAGAAACGGTGACGACGAAGGGATCTTTCCAGAACACGTCGTAATCGATATGGCGGCTGCCTTCGCCCACCAGGCGGTGCATGACGGCGAAGCTGATGTCGCACGCCGTGAGCGCCCGGTCGAGCTCCTTGGAGTTCTTCTCCAGAATCGAGATCTTGATGTTCGGGTACCGCCTGTGGAATTCGGGCAGCACTTGCGGCAGCAGGAACTTCGCGAGCAGGCGCGTGATGCCGAAATTGATGTTTCCCTCCGAGAGGGATTCCATATCGGAGAGCTCGGCCAGCAGGTCGCCGTAAAGCTTGAGAACGCGGTTTGCCATGGCGACGTACTTCTCGCCCGCCTGCGTGAGCTTGAGTCCGGAAGGCGTGCGCGCGAAGAGCTTCGCGCCCAGCGACTCCTCGATACGCTGCAGGGACTGGGAGAGCGACGGTTGCGCGATGAAGAGCTTGCGCGCCGCCGCGGACACGCTTCCCTCTTCTGCAATGGTCTTGACGTACGTGAGTTCTCGATCGTTCACGTGGGCTCCCTCGGCGGCTTCCATCGAGATTCCTTCTGGTACGTAAGACAGTATCGAAAAAACGGCTTTTGCGAGGGACAACTTTTCCCGGCCTTAAGGGTTTCAGTTAACAAACACCTAAAGTACCTGGGCTTATAGGCAATTCTGTATAGAGTCTATTGAAAGATAGTATTTGTTGGACGGGGTCAATGGAACAAGAATGAAACCATCGAACGTCCACACAACCAGGAGGGGAGTACCCATATGGATGCAGTGAAGCTGTACGAAGGCGGCGTGTTTCTCGTCGACGGCGAGACCGTTGTCCCGGCCAGCGAAGGGGACGCCATCAAGGCCATGACCGGGGGCGAGGTGACTCCTGATACGGCGCGCCGCGGCACGATTGCCTATCGCATCATGCAGGAGCACAACACATCCGGCGACGATGCCAACCTCAAGATCAAATTCGATGCGCTGACGAGCCACGACATCACCTATGTCGGTATCGTCCAGACCGCCAAGGCGTCGGGTCTCACCAAGTTCCCGATCCCCTACGTGCTCACCTGCTGCCACAACTCCCTGTGCGCGGTCGGCGGCACCATCAACGAGGACGACCACCTCTTCGGCCTGTCCGCCGCCAAGCACTACGGCGGCATCTTCGTGCCCCCGCACATCGCGGTCATCCACCAGTACATGCGCGAGATGATGGCCGGCGGCGGCAAGATGATCCTCGGCTCCGATTCCCATACCCGTTACGGCGCCCTCGGCACCATGGCCATCGGCGAGGGCGGCGGCGAGCTCGTCAAGCAGCTGCTGGGCCAGACCTATGATGTCGCCACGCCCGAGATCATCGCGATCTACCTCGAGGGAGAGCCGGCGCCCTTCGTCGGTCCGCAGGACATCGCGCTCGCCATCATCGGTGCGGTCTACGAGTGCGGCTACGTCAAGAACAAGGTCATGGAGTTCGTGGGCCCCGGTGTCGCGAGCATGACCACCGACTACCGCAACGGCGTCGACGTCATGACGACCGAGACCACCTGCCTGTCCTCCATTTGGCGCACCGACGCCGACACGCAGAAGTACCTGGCCGACCATGGTCGCGCAGACGAGTTCAAGCAGCTCGATCCCGAGGCCATCGCCTACTACGACGGCTGCGTCCGCGTGGACCTCTCCAAGGTCCGTCCGATGATCGCGCTGCCGTTCCACCCCTCCAACGTCTACACCATCGACGAGCTCAACGCCAACCTGGACGACATCCTGGCGAGCGTCGAGAAGCGCGCCGACGAGATCGCCGGCCGTGCGGGCGCGCTCGATCTGCGCGGTAAGGTCGACGCCGCCGGCCTGCACGTCCAGCAGGGCACCATCGCCGGCTGCGCGGGCGGCAACTACACGAACGTCATCGAGGCCGCCCATGCGCTGCGCGGCAAGAGCTGCGGCGACGGCGTGTTCAACCTGTCCGTCTACCCCTCCTCCCAGCCGGTCTTCGCCGACCTGGTCAAGAAGGGGGCCATCTTCGACCTCATGCAGGCCGGCGCGATCATCCGCACCGCGTTCTGCGGCCCGTGCTTCGGCGCCGGCGACACGCCCGCCAACAACACGCTGTCCATCCGCCACACCACCCGCAACTTCCCCAACCGCGAGGGCTCCAAGCCCGGTCAGGGCCAGATGTCCGCGGTGGCGCTCATGGATGCCCGCTCCATTGCGGCGACGGCTGCAAACGGCGGTGTGTTGACCTCCGCCGAGACGCTCGACTGCTGGGGCGACGTGCCCGAGCACGAGTTCGACGCTTCTTCCTACGAGCACCGCGTCTTCAACGGCTTCTCCAAGGCCGAGGAGGACGAGCCGTTGTGTTACGGCCCGAACATCAAGGACTGGCCCGAGATGGAGGCGCTCGGCGAGAACGTCTTGCTCCAGGTCTGCTCCAAGATTCTCGACCCGGTGACCACGACCGACGAGCTCATCCCCTCCGGCGAGACCTCCTCGTTCCGTTCCAACCCGCTGGGACTGGCGGAGTTCGCGCTGTCCCGTCGCGATCCGGCCTACGTCGGCCGCGCCAAGGCGACCGCCGCTTTCGAGGCCGAGCGCAAGGCAGGCGCGGTTCCCGCCGACATCGCCGACGTCTTCGCCGCCGCCCAGGGCGTGTGCGCCGACGCCGACGCCGCCAACACCGAGATCGGCTCCATGGTCTACGCGATCAAGCCCGGCGACGGCTCTGCTCGCGAGCAGGCCGCAAGCTGCCAGCGCGTGCTGGGCGGCCTTGCGAACATCTGCCAGCAGTACGCCACCAAGCGGTATCGCTCCAACGTCATCAACTGGGGCATGCTGCCCTTCCAGTCCGATGACGAGCCCGCGTTCGAGCCGGGTGACTGGATCTTCGTCCCCGGCGTGCGCGAGGCGATCGCGACCGGCAAGAGCGAGTTTAGCGGCCACATCATCCGCGACGGCAAGGTCGCCGGCACCATGGCCCTCTACACCGCGCCGCTCACCGACGACGAGCGCGAGATCATCCTCGACGGCTGCCTGATCAACTTCAACCGTCGCAAGTAGGGTGATGCACGAGTGCGCGGGTCAGCTTCAAGCTGCCAGGCAGGCCCGCGCACTTGGCTTCATATAAGGAAGGAATAAGGGGTGATTCCCGCAGGGGAATCTCTCACAACGGTAAAGGAGGGAATTCATGACTCTAGCTGCGGCCGTAGGCCTAATCATGATTCTCATCTTCATCATCGGCGTCATGAAGCGCTGGCTGAGCCCGTATGTCGGCCTTGCCGTCGTTCCTCTGGCCGCCGGTATGATTTACTGCCTCTTGACCGGCCAGAACGTTTTGGACGTATTCGAATGGGTCTATAGCGGCGTGTTCTACGCCGTCGAGGACGGCGAGGTCTCCGCAGGTACCGTTCGCTCCGCGATGATGGTCCTGTTCGCCTGCACCTACTTCACGCTCATGATGCAGGTCGGTCTGTTCGATCCGTTGGTCATCGCGATGATCAAGCTCGTCAAGGGCGACCCGATGAAGATCATGGTCGCCTCCACGCTGGTTGCCGCCGGCGTGTCCCTTGACGGCGACGGCACCTCCACGGTCCTGATCACCACCGCGGCCTTCGTTCCGCTCTACAAGCAGTTTGGCATCAAGACGCCGTACCTGGCGCTGCTCATCTGCCTGCCCACGTCGGTCTTCAACATGTCTCCGTGGGGCGGCCCGCTCGCTCGCGTGCTTTCCGCGCTGAACCTCGACGTGACCGAGCTCTTCCCGCTGCTGCTTCCCGGCATGGGCGTCGCGCTCATCTACTGCGTCTTCGTCGCCTGGTTCCTGGGCAAGAAGGAGCGCAAGCGCCTCGGCTACGATCCTGCGAACGCCAGCCACATCACGGCTGAAGAGCTTGAGAAGATGTGCGACATCGTGCGCAACAACGATCCCGAGTACAAGCGTCCCAAGCTCGTGTGGTTCAACCTGATCCTTTCCGTGATCATCATGATCCTGCTCATCGGCGGTTACGCGAACTCCGCGGTCCTGTTCGGCGGCGGTCTCGCCCTCGCCCTGCTCGTGAACTTCGGCTTCGACTTCCACCTGCAGAAGGATCGTCTGGCTGCTGCCCTTGAGGACGGTATGCCCGCTGCGGCCATGATCGTCGCGTCCGGCTTCCTCATGGGTATCCTCACCAACTCCGGCATGGGCGACGACATCGCGATCTTCCTCGCGAGCCTGGTGCCCTCCGGTATGGAGAACCTGCTGCCGCTGTTCGTGGCAATCCTCGGTATCCCGGGCATGGTCTTCCTGTCCTCCGACGGCTACTACTTCGGCATCCTTCCCGTTCTCGCCGGTCTCGCCGCCCAGTACGGCATCAGCGCGACCGCCATGGGCGTTGGCGCCATGATCCCGCTGGCCACCTACTACGCGACTCCGCTCATCGCCTGGATCTGGATTCTGATCGAGCGCTGCGAGGTCGACTTCGGCGAGCATCAGAAGCAGATCCTCAAGTGGGGCCTTCCGATGTTTGTCATCTACTGCGTCGTCGCAGTTCTGACGGGCGCTATCCCCCTGTTCTAAGCGCCCTCTCTCGCCCGGATGCCGTTCAGGCAGCACGGCATCCGGGCTCTCGCGCACTTCGGTGTGCTCACAACGTGCACCCTTCTCTTTTCCCTTTTCCGGCCCCGGCGCGCCCTGCTCAAGCGTGCCGGGGTTCTTGCATGCGAGGGGAGCGCCGATTGGGTGATTTCGGGTTCCGTGCCCCGTGGGGGCGCCTGCCTTCGGTGTGTCGATGCCGCGGCTTCCTCACCGCGTTTCCGCGCCATCCCATCGCGGTGCCCTGGTGCGCGAGGGCAATCATCTAAGCCTCTCGGGGATGAAGCGTATCCCTTGTAGGGTTTTCGGCTATAGGCACAACATTATGAGATCAATTGAATTCTTATATTTGAACTATGGCATGGGGGATTCGATAATACGGGCTGACGCACCATCGAATATCGATGCATGCCATTGCGGGGGCTGACCTGAACGGTTGGCGGCAGCTCCAACCGCTCGGGTCATTCCCCGCTGTGGTATGTGGAGGCGTCGCCATGCCGTCTCGGCATGCGGTCATGCGACGTTTCAGTTGGACCAAACCTGGTATGGGGATGCACGATGAAAGCATCTCTCAGGCAGGGTGTGCTGTGCGCACGTGTGATTATCGACGTTTGATTGGGGTGTTCGATGGATGCGATGAAGCTGTACGACGAGGGCGTCTATCTGGTGGATGGCGAGCGCATCGTTACCGCGCATGAGCGCGATGCGGTCATGGACATGACAGGGGATTCCGTTTTGCCCGAGGTGGCGCGACGGGGAACCATCGCGTGGCGCATCCTCAAGGCGCACGCCCTGGGCGATGGGGACCAGATCCTGCGCATCCGCTTCGATGCGCTCGCTTCGCCTGACAACGCGTTTGTGAACATCATCCAGACGGCACGCGCCTCGGGGCTTAAGGAGTTCCCGCTTCCTTATACGCTTACCTGCTGCCACAACACGCTGTGCGCCGTGGGCGGCACGATCAACGAGGACGACCATCGCTTCGGGCTTTCGGCGGCGAAGCGCTACGGCGGCATCTTCGTGCCCCCGCATCTGGGCGTGCTGCATCAGGTGATGCGCGAGACGCAGGCGGGCTGCGGAAAGATGATCTTGGGATCTGACTCGCATACGCGCTACGGAGCGCTCGGCACGCTTGCCATCGGCGAGGGCGGAGGCGAGCTCGTCAAGCAACTGCTCGGAAAGACCTATGATATCCCGACGCCTCAGGTAATCGCCGTCTTTTTGGAAGGCAGGCCAGCGCCGTATGTCGGGCCGCAGGACATCGCGCTCGCCATCATCCGCGCGGTCTTTGCAAACGGCTACGTCAAGAACAAGGTCATGGAGTTCGTCGGTCCTGGCGTGGCGACCATGCCGTGCGATTACCGCAACAGCCTCGACGCCATGATGACCGAGGCCGCCGCACTGTCCACCATCTGGGTGACCGATGACTCGACGCGGAGGTTCCTCGCAGCGCACGGTCGCGAGGAAAACAGTACCGGCAGCTCGAGCCCGCGGCGGTCGCGTACTACGACGGGTGCGTGCACATCGACCTGTCGCGCATCCGCCCCATGATCGCGTTGCCGTTCCATCCCTCCAACGTCTACGCTATCGACGAGCTCTACGACAACCTGAACGAGATCTTGGCATCGGTCGAGTGCCGTGCCGACGAGATCGCGCGCCGGCACGGCGCGCTCGACCTGCGCGGCAAGGTCGATGCCGCCGGCCTGCATGTGCAGCAGGGGAGCATTTCCGGTTGCGCGGGCGGCACCTATACCAACATCGCGCAGGCGGCATGCGCCCTGCGCGGCAGGGGGTGCGGCAACGGCGAGTTCAGCCTGTCGGTGTATCCGGCATCTATGCCGGTCATGTCGGTGCTCGACCGTCACGGCATCCTGCGCGACCTGATGCTTGCGGGCGCCGTCGTGCGCACGCCCATCTGCGGACCGTGCTTCGGCGCCGGCGATACGCCTGCCAACGGGGCGCTTTCCATCCGGCATAACACGCGCAACTTCCCCAACCGCGAGGGTTCGTATGTCGGGCAGGGCCAGATGGCGGCGGCAGCGCTGATGGATGCGCGCTCCATCGCGGCGACCGCGGCGAACGGGGGCGTGCTTACGAGCGCCGAGGCTCTTTCGTGCTGGGAGGATTTCGACGATTACGAGTTCGATCCGCAGCCGTATGAGCACCGCGTCTACAACGGTTTTGCGCAGCCAAGACCGGATGAACCGCTCGTGTACGGCCCGAACATCCAGGATTGGCCCGAGCTGGAGCCGCTGGCCGAAAACATCGCGCTTCAGGTCTGCACGATGATCATGGATCCCGTTACCAATACCGACGAGATCATCCCTTCCGGAGAGGCGTCGTGCTATCGTTCCGACCCCTTCAAGCTGGCGGAGTTCACCTTGTCCGGCCGCGACCCCGCCTACGTCGGGCGCGCACGGCAGGTGCGCGAGTTCGAAATGGAGCGTCTGTCGGGACGCGTGCCCGCCCGGTACGTCCACGTGCTGAACGCCATGTGCGCGATTACGCCGGATGTGCAGCCCTTCGATATCGAGATCGGCAGCCTGCTGTATGCAAACAGGCCCGGAGACGGATCGGCGCGCGAGCAGGCGGCGAGCTGCCAGCGCGTGCTGGGCGGTCTTGCCAACCTGTGCCACCAATACGCCACCAAGCGCTACCGCACGAATCTCATCAACTGGGGCATGCTCCCGTTCAGGCTCGAGGGTGAACCTGGTTTCGAGGTGGGGGACTGGCTGTACGTTCCCGGCGTGCGCAGCGCCGTCATTGCGGGCGCGGGCGCGATAGACACCTATGTGATTCGGGGGGACGCACAGGTGGGGAAGGTCGAGCTGCTGCTCGACGAGCTGACCGACGATGAGTGCCAGATCATCCTGGACGGGTGCCTCATCAACAACAACCGCGTGTGAGGGATTGTACCGACGCGCCGCTATGACGTGCTCCATATCGGGCGGGCACGGGCGATGTCCCGGCTTTGAAGATGATCGAGCTATCGGTTTGCGGGAGCGCTACCAAGGAGTTGATACCCATGGAAGTCAAGGACTGGACGTACGAGGAGATGCCCGAGTTCACTCAGGACGTTGAGGGCGCCACCATGATCGAGACCTCGGGCGACGAGATCGAGATCAAGTACCTGCATGACGTTGCATACCAGAGCGCCGACGGGGCGACGCTTAGGCTGCAGGTGCTCTCTCCCACGTCGCGCAACGGCATCGCCGGCCCTTTGCCCTGTATCGTGTTCGTCAAGGGGTCGGCATGGCGCGCGCAGAAGCTGTACATGCTGATTCCGCAGCTTGCACAGATCGCTCGGCGCGCGTATGTGGTGGCGGAAGTCGAGTATCGCCCGGCCTCGCAAGCTGCGTTTCCCGCGCAGATCCAGGATTGCCAGAACGCCGTTCGCCATATGCGTGCGCATGCGGATGAGTTCGGCATCGATCCCGAGAAGATTATCGTTGCGGGCAATTCATCAGGTGGGCACACGGCGGTGTTCGCATCGTTCTACGATGCGGGAGGCAGCGCCTATCCAGGGGTTTCTTCTCGGGTGCGCGGCGTGATCGACCTCTACGGCGCGGTGAGCCTTGTGCCGGACGATGCGTTTCCCATCACGTCGGATCATCACACGCCCGAGAGCCCCGAAGGCGTGCTGATGGGCGGGGCGGACATGCGCGCCGACCCCGCGTTGCGCCGCGTTGCGACCGCTTCGTGCTACATCACGCCCGAGCTCGATATTCCCCCGATGCTGATCGCCCACGGCACCAAGGATCGCAAGGTCAACACGGAGGTGTCGGTCGACCTGTACCGCCGTCTGCGGGAATGCGGCAAGGACGTCGAGCTGTACCTTGTGCGCGGCGCCGACCATGGGGTCGCGGAGTTCTACACCGAGCGCATGGTCGATATCTACGACGCGTTTATCCGCCGTTGCCTTGCATGACCGTTGTCGCGATGGGTTGGAGCGAACCCGTCCCCAAATGACCCATCATGCCGTCCGGGCATGGGCTTCATGCCCGCTTTCAATTGGATAATGCGCCCTGCCCGTTGCACCATATGTATGAGATACATCACGCTGCAGAAAGGTTACGCACCATGGGATCGTCTCTTGTCCATAAAATCATCGAGTCGCATCTCGTCTCGGGCACCATGAAGCCCGGCGAGGAGATCTTGCTGCGTGTCGACCAGACGCTGACGCACGACATCAACGCGGTCATGACCTACCTCGCCTTCGAGGCGACCGGTCTTGACCGCGTGCGCACCGAGCTTTCGGTCTCCAACCTCGACCACAACCTGCTCTACATCGACAACAAGACGCCGGACGACCATATCTACCTGCAGTCGGCGGCCAAGCGCTTCGGCGTGTACGTGTCGCGTCCGGGCAACGGCATCTGCCACGCCATCCACACCGCCCGCTTCGCGGTGCCCGGCAAGGTGCTCTTCGGCGGCGATTCGCATACCCCGCACAGCGGCGCGGTGGGCATGCTCGCCATCGGCGTGGGCGGTATGGACGTCGCCTGCGCCATGGCCGGCCAGCCCATGCGCCTCGTCTACCCCAAGGTGGTGCAGGTCTACCTTACCGGCTCGCTCAGACCCGGCGTGAACGCCAAGGACGTCATCTTGGAGATGCTGCGTCGCGTGGGCGTCAAGGGCGGTCTGGGCCGCGTGTTCGAGTACGGGGGTCCCGGAGCCGCGACCCTCGAGGTGCCCGAGCGCTGCAGCATCGCCAACATGGGTGCCGAGATGGGCGCCACGACCTCGATCTTCCCCGCCGACGAGCAGGTGCGCCGCTTCATGGCCGCCCAGGGCCGCGAGGACCAGTACACGGAGCTGCTGCCCGACGAGGACGCTGTCTACGACGAGCGCATCGACCTCGACCTCTCCTCCCTCGAGCCGCTCATGGCCTGCCCCGACCTCCCCGACAACGTCCACAAGCTCGCCGATGTGGAGAGGGTGCCCGTCCAGCAGGTCTTTATCGGCAGCTGCACCAACGCGAGCTACTCGGATATCGCCAAGGCGGCGCTCGTCATGCGCGGCCTGCACGTGAACGAGAACGTGAGCTGCACCTGCGCCATCCAGTCCAAGCAGGTCTACAAGCAGCTGCTGCACGACGGCTACATCGACATGCTGCTCGACGCGGGCGTGCGCCTGCTCGAGTTCGCGTGCGGCCCGTGCTGCGCCATCGGCCAGGTGCCCGCTACCGACGGCGTCGCTGTGCGCACCTCCAACCGCAACTTCCGCGGTCGCGCCGGCAGCCCGTCGGCCAAGGTCTACCTGGCGAGCCCCGAGAGCGCGGCGGCCACGGCCATCATGGGCACGTTCGCGAGCGCCTATGACATCCTGGGCGAGGACGTCGACCAGCTCGCCCGGATCCACGAGCCGGACTCCTATCCCATCGACGACAGCATGCTGATTGCCCCGCTGCCGCCCGAGCAGGCGAAGCAGGTCGAGATCGTGCGCGGCCCCAACATCAAGTTCCTGCCGGTACCCGAAGAGCCCGTCCAGCACCTGTGCGTGCCGGTCTCCCTCAAGGGCGGCGACAACATCTCGACCGACGACATCACGCCCGCCTCGGCCGAGCTCTCCAGCATGCGCTCGAACATCCCGCTCATGTCCAAGTACTGCTACATGCGCTACGACCCCGAGTTCTCCGAGCGGGCGCGCACCATGGGCCAGTCCATCATCGTCGCAGGCGAGAACTACGGCCAGGGCTCGAGTCGCGAGCACGCCGCCATCAACCCCATGTACCTGGGCGTGCGCTGCGTGATCGCCAAGAGCATGGCGCGCATCCACAAGGGCAACCTCATCAACCACGGCATCATCCCCATGCTCTTCGAGGACCCCGCCGCCTACGACTCCATCGAGATGGGCGACGAGCTGGAGATCGAGGGCCTGCTCGACCAGATTCCGACGCGCCGCGTCCGCGTGAAGAACGCGACGCGCCATTTCGAGTTCAACGTCGTGCTCGACCTCTCCGATGCCGAGATGGAGGTCGTGCTCGCCGGCGGCCAGCTTCGCCTGCTCAAAGCCAAGCTCGCCGCGGAGGATGCCAAGTAGCCGGTCTCGACTGCCCCGTGTCTGGTCTTTCATGAAAAACCAGGCAGTCGAAAAACCGTTACCTGCGGAAACGTCATCATGCCCCTGTACTTATTCATGAAATAGTACAGGGGCATCTGCTGTGCCATGCATTGTGTTCGCGCCTGTTGGGCGATAATGGTGTGGACGTGTTGACCGAGGGCGGGAGGTGCTGGTGTGAGGGACTTCGATTGGGAGATCATCGACGAGTTGCACCGTAATCCGAATGTGTCGCGCGCCGCGGCTGTGCTCTACATGACCCAGCCCACGCTTACCAAACGCCTGCAGCATATCGAGCGCGAACTGGGCGTTCGTATCGCCGAAAGAACGCCCAAAGGCCTCATGTTCACGCCCGAAGGGGAGTATCTGGCCAGACGCGCTGCCGAGCACAAGGCGTTTGTCGAGCAGACGCATCGCGGTCTTGAGGAGCTTCGCCAATCGTCAAGCAAGATGATCACGGTCGGCTCCTCCTACACGTTCAATAAGTACAACCTGTGGGATGTGCTGAGCGGATATGCAGAGGTCGGAGATCCCGAGGTGCGTTTTTCCGTCGTGAACGACCAAAGCGACGCGCTGTTCCGCATGGTGCTCGACGGCAAACTCAACCTTGCGTTCGTGCGCGGCGATTACGAGGGGCCGGTACGGCGCATCCTCGTCGACTGCAATCAGGCCTATCTCATGAGCCGGGAGCCTATCGATATCGAGAACTTGCCCGACCTGCCGCGCATCGATTTCAGAACGAACGCTCAATCTACCGAGCTGATAGAGCAGTGGTGGCGTGAGCGCTTTGGAACGAAGATGGGCCCGGGTATGAGCGTCGGGTACATCGACTTCGTATGGGAGCTCGTGGCGCAGGGGCGCGGTTATGCGCTGTGCTTCGTCTCGTCGAAGTTCGAAAACGAGCGCGGTCTCTGCTTGACGCCTTTGACCTGGGCGGACGGGTCTCCGCTCGTGAGGCGCACATGGTGCGTCTGCCCGAAGGCGGCGCTGCCCGCCCACGTGGAGAGCTTCATCCGTTACGTGCGAGATGATGTGGCGATCTCCGATGGGGCGGTGCTGCGGCCCGCTATGCCATAGATGGGTTCGTTGGGGACGGGTTCGTTCCAACCCATGGGTTGGAACGAACCCGTCCCCAACGAACCCATTTGAAGATTGAGAAACCACCTCTAACCGTTCGGCTCCACGCTATCATGTCTTGGAACGTCATGCATGTACGGCGATTCAGAGGGGAAGAACGGTACGCATGAGACTAGATACGCTCGAGATCGGCAAGGACGCGATCATCGCGTCGGTCGATTCTGATGACGCTGCGCTCAGGCAGCATATTTTGGACATGGGCCTCACGCCTGGCACCGAGGTCACCATGATGAAGTACGCCCCCATGGGCGATCCGCTGGAGATCCGCCTGCGCGGGTACGAGCTGACGTTGCGCAAGGATGACGCCGCCCGCATCGAGCTGCGCGACATCCACGATGCGCATGCGCTCAAGCGTGCCGACGTGCGCACGGGCACCACGGCGCATCCGGCGCTCGGCGAGAACGCGGCGCGCCCCCGCTCCGGCGGCAGGCCCATCCCCGAGGGGCAGGCGCTGACCTTTGCGCTGGCGGGCAACCAGAACTGCGGCAAGACCACGCTGTTCAACCAGCTCACCGGCTCCAACCAGCACGTCGGCAACTTCCCGGGCGTCACGGTCGACCGCAAGGACGGCCAGATCAAGGGCCATCCCGAGGCGACGGTGACCGACCTGCCGGGCATCTACTCGCTGTCGCCCTACACGAGCGAGGAGATCGTCTCGCGCGAGTTCATCCTGAACGAGCAGCCCGACGGCATCATCGATATCGTGGACGCGACCAACATCGAGCGCAACCTCTACCTCACGTTGCAGCTCATGGAGCTCGACCGGCCCATGGTGCTCGCGCTCAACATGATGGACGAGGTCGCGGCCAACGGCGGCACCGTGGACGTCAACCGGCTCGAGGAGCTGCTCGGCATCCCCGTGGTGCCCATCTCCGCGGCAAAGGGCGAGGGTATCGGCGAGCTGGTGGAGCATGCCATGCACGTGGCGCGCTACCGCGAGCATCCGGGCCGCCTCGACTTCTGCGCGCAGGATGGACCGGACGGCGGCGCGCTGCACCGCTGCATCCACGGCATCTGCCAGCTTATCGAGGACCACGCGGCGTCGGCCGGCCTGCCGCTGCGCTTTGCCGCCACCAAGCTTATCGAGGGCGACGCGCGCGTGATCGCGGCGCTCGCGCTGGACCAAAACGAGCTCGACGCGCTCGAGCACATCATCGTGCAGATGGAGGGCGAATCGGGTTCCGACCGCCTTTCCGCCTTGGCCGACATGCGCTTCACCTTCATCGAGGAGGTCTGCTCCGCGAGCGTCGTGAAGCCGCATGAGAGCCGCGAGCACATGCGCTCGGTCGCCGTCGACCGTATCCTGACGGGCCGCTATACGGCCATCCCCGTGTTCATCCTCATCATGCTGGCGGTATTTTGGCTGACGTTCGATCTGATCGGCCAGCGCCTGTCCGACCTGCTTGAGCTGGGAATCGAGTCGTTCACCGACGTGGTGGACGCATGGCTTACCGACTTCGGCGTGAACCCGGTGGTCCATTCGCTCGTGATCGACGGCATCTTTGCCGGCGTGGGCAGCGTGCTGTCGTTTCTGCCCATCATCGTCGTGCTGTTTTTGCTGCTCTCCATTCTCGAGGACTCCGGCTACATGGCCCGCGTCGCCTTCGTGATGGACAAGCTGCTGCGCAGAATCGGCCTTTCCGGCCGCAGCATCGTGCCGATGCTGATCGGCTTCGGCTGCAGCGTGCCGGCGATCATGGCGACCCGAACTCTTCCGTCCGACCATGACCGTCGCATGACCGTGATGCTCACGCCGTTCATGAGCTGTTCGGCCAAGCTGCCGGTCTACGGCCTGCTGACCGCGGCGTTCTTCCCGCGCTACGGAGGGCTGGTCATGGCCGCCATGTACCTCATGGGCATCCTGGTCGGCATCCTCGTGGCGCTCGTGCTCAAGCACAGCGCGTTTCGGGGCGATCCGGTGCCCTTCGTCATGGAGCTGCCGAACTACCGTCTGCCGAGCGCGGGGACGGTCGCGCGCCTCGCGTGGGACAAGGGCAAGGGCTTCGTGCGCAAGGCGTTCACCATCGTGTTCGTCGCGACCATCATCATCTGGTTCCTGCAGACGTTCGACATCCGCTTCAACGTGGTCACCGATCAGTCCCAGAGCCTGCTTGCCGGCGTGGGCCAGGTGCTGGCGCCCATCTTCGCGCCGCTCGGCTTTGGCGACTGGCGCGCCTCCACGGCGCTCGCTGCGGGCTTTGCGGCGAAGGAGAGCGTCGTCTCCACACTGACCGTGCTTCTGGGCGGCGACGTGTCGGCCCTCTCGACGCTGTTCACCCCGCTGACGGCGTTTTGCTTCCTGACGTTCACGCTGCTCTACACGCCGTGCGTCGCGGCCGTGTCGACCGTGCGCAGCGAGCTGGGGACCCGCATGATGTGGGCCGTGGTCGGCCTGCAGTGCGGCGTCGCCTGGATCGTATCGTTCGCGGTGCACCTGATCGGCATGGCTGTCGGATTGGGATAGCGGCACGTCCCGCCACTTCTTGAGACGGCATATATGGGGACGGGGCCATTTCCACCCATGGCAGGCGCTGCGCCGCCATGGGTGGAAATGGCCCCGTCCCCATATTTAGCGCACTTCGACTTGGCAGCTCTTCATGGTCGTCAGCGCCGCGTCGTGCGAGGCGGGGGTGACGCCGGCGCAGAGCGCCGAGTTGACGCGCACGGGGATCTCGGGGAAGTGCGCCTTGATGAGCAGGGCGTTACTCACCACGCAGATGTCGGTGCACAGGCCGATGAGCTCGATGGAGTCGATCGACTCGGCATCGTTCTCCTCGGCGAGCCACCAGACGAGCTGCACGGAGCCGAACGTGGGCTTCTCGAACACGAGGGCGCCGCGCTCGGCGCGAACCTCCTCGAGCTCGGGCACGAGCTCCCAGCCCGGGGTGTCGCGCACGCAGTGGACGACCGGAAGGTTGCGCCCCTCCTGCGTCTCGAGGTAGCCCTCCTCGTGGGTGTCTTTGGTGAACACGACGGTCCCCTCGAAATCGCGCGCGTAGGCGGCCGCGTCCGCAACGATCGCCTGCGCCTCGGGCGTTCCGAGCGCGCCGGATACGAAATCGTGCTGCATGTCGACGACGATCAGGTAGTTGTTGGCCATGATGGTGTCCTTTCGTCAGCGGCTGGCGAGCGCCCTTCACGGCGTTCGTGTTGAGACCATGATGATACCGCGCCGACGAACTATCCGGGAATTCTCGGCAAGTTCAATTTCTTTCTGTGGTAGACTCCCCATAAATTGAACTTTGAACTTGATTAGACAAATCACAAGCAAAAAGTTCAATTATGATTCGGAAATTGAACTATTGGAGGCGAGATGGCGCAGAACACCGAGCACGAGTCGTTTGCCGACCGTCTCAAGACGGCCATGGCGCATCGCGGCCTCAAGCAGAGCGATATGATCCGTGCGGCGTCCGAACTCGGCAGCAAGTTGGGAAAAAGCCAGGTCAGCCAGTATGTGAGCGGTAAGACCGTTCCCCGTCGCGACGTGGTCGCCCTGCTGGCCCGCATCCTCGACGTCGACGAGGGCTGGCTTGAAGGCGCCGCTTCCCTGCAGGCGGAACCGATCGCACCCGTCATACCGAACGACGAGCGAGCTAGCGCGCGGCATGAGGCCGCCGACCAACCTTCCGATTCCGACCGTCAACATGACGCACCAACGCAAAGGAGCACTTCAATGCGCGAGTTCAATAAGTCAAGCAAGCTCGATAACGTCCTGTACGACGTCCGCGGCCCCATCACCGACGAAGCGGCCCGCATGGAGGCCGAGGGCCAGCGCATCCTCAAGCTGAACATCGGCAACACGGCGCCGTTCGGGTTCCGCACCCCCGACGAGGTCATCGAGGACATGCGCCTGCAGCTGACCGACTGCGAGGGCTACTCCGAGGCGCGCGGCCTGTTCAGCGCCCGCAAGGCGATCATGCAGTACGCGCAGCTCAAGGGCATCCCCAACGTGAGCATGGACGGCATCTACACCGGCAACGGCGTCTCGGAGCTCATCCAGCTGTGCATGAACGCGCTGCTCAACAACGGCGACGAGATTCTGATCCCCATGCCTGACTACCCGCTGTGGACCGCCTGCGCCACGCTCGCCGGCGGCACCCCGGTGCACTACGTGTGCGACGAGCAGGCCGAGTGGAACCCCGATGTCGCCGACATCGAGTCCAAGATTACCCCGCGCACTAAGGCGATCGTCATCATCAACCCCAACAACCCCACGGGCGCCGTGTACCCGCGCGAGGTCCTCGAGCAGATCGTCGAGATCGCGCGCAAGCACCAGCTCATGATCTTCTCCGACGAGATCTACGACCGTCTGGTCATGGACGGGTTCGAGCACGTTTCCACCGCGACGCTCGCCCCCGACCTGCCGTGCGTCACCTTCTCCGGCCTCTCGAAGTCGCACATGGTCTGCGGCTTCCGCATCGGCTGGATGGTGCTTTCGGGCAACAAGCGCTGCATGAAGGACTTCATGTACGGCGTCAACATGCTGTCGAACATGCGCCTGTGCTCCAACGTCCCCGGTCAGTCCATCGTGCAGACCGCGCTCGGCGGGCATCAGAGCGTCAACAGCTACATCGTTCCCGGTGGGCGCATCTACGAGCAGCGCAACTACATCTACGAGGCCCTCAACGCCATCGACGGCGTCACCGCGGTCAAGCCCAAGGCGGCCTTCTACATCTTCCCCAAGCTCGACGTCGAGAAGTTCAACATCACCAGCGACGAGCAGTTCGCGCTCGACCTGCTCCACGAGAAGCGCATCCTGATCACCCGCGGCGGCGGCTTCGCCTGGCCGGAGCCCGACCACTTCCGCATCGTCTTCCTGCCGCGCATGGGCGTGCTGCAGGAGGCCGTCGAGGATCTGGCGGACTTCCTGGAGCACTATCGCCAGCGCTAGTCATGGCGCCCGCAGACGGCCCCCACACATCGACTCGGCAAGGCAGCGGCACCTCGGTGTCGCTGCTTTTTTGTGCAGACATTGATTCTCTACATCTGTAGCCTGCGGAAACTTTACACTAGCTGACGGCCGGAAGGCCTGTATGTGATTGCGGTCCAAAAAAGAGGCCGCCTGTTGAGCGCCGAGGGCGCAGGAGGAACGCATGTCTGAGTACAGCGAAAACGATGTGACCATGACCGAGAACGATGAGATCGCCGTCGAGAAGACGGCCGAAGCGGATGTCGTGTCCGCTGACGTGACGGCTGAGGTCGAGGCCGAGGAGCCCGTGGCCGAGACCGTCGTTGAGTCCGAGGCTGACGTCGAGAAGGAAGAGGACGCCGAGGATTCCAAGATTGCGCCCGAGAATCTGGATGATGAACTGTTTGACAAGGTGAACCGTGCAGCCCGTCTGCTGCGCGGTCGTCGCGATATGATGCGCGAGGAGGCCGAGGAGGACGCCAAGCGCATGAACGACCTCATGCGTGCGCTCAAGCTCCTGGAGCTCAAGCCCCGCATGGAGCAGAAGGAGATGGCCGAGCTCATGGGCATGCGCCTGCGCGAGCTCGACGGCATCCTGGCCGAGGCGGAGAAGAACGATATCGTCGCGCGCATCGAGCCCGAAGAGGAGGATATGCGCAAGATCGTCGTCATCGCCAGCGAGGACGCCGAGGAGCTCATCGCCGCCCTGGGCAACAAGCGCAAGAAGCTCGTTCCGCAGCTGTCCGCTGCGACGGCCGAGAGCCTGATCGAGATGCTCGACCAGGTCGTCGAGCCGCTGGTCGCCATGGGTCTCGACTCCGACCGCGGCCCGCGCGGCGGCCGTGACGACCGCGGCCCGCGCGGCGGTTTCGGCGGTCGCGATGACCGTGGCCCGCGCGGCGGCTTCGGTGGCCGCGGCGGCGACCGTGGTGGCGACCGTGGCGGTCGCGGCGGCTTCGGTGGTCGTGACGACCGCGGCCCGCGCGGCGGCTTCGGCGGCGGTCGCGGCGGCGACCGTGGCCCGCGCGGCAACTTCGGTCCGCGCGGCGGCCGCGGCGGCCGTGACGACCGCGGCGGTCGTGGCGGCTTCAGCGGCAACCATCGCGGCGGCCGCTTCTAAGCGATACGGCATATATGCATGAGCCCTTGGCGGTGTTCTCGTCCGCCAAGGGCTTTTTTTGTTGCCGGTTTCGGCGGGCTTGCCGAGACCTGCGCATAGGAAAGGCCCCGACGACGCGCCGTCGGGGCCTTTCGCCACCCGTTGGAATCGAGGATCGTCCTTACGCCGTCGTGGCGGTGTCGGACGCGGTCCCTCCGTCGATACGTCCGGAGTCCTCGGGCGTGATCGTCATGCTCTCGAACCGATGCTCCATGTAGTCGTTGTCGAAATGCTCGGCATAGAACTGCTCGATCGGCGTCGTGCTCGCCACGCCGGAGAGGCGCTCGAACCAGCAGTCGAGCGCCTGCAGGGTCATGACGCCGTTGACGACCATGAGCACCGTGCACAGCGCGGTGAACGAGTAGCGGAGCTTCCAGGGAATGATGTTGATGAGCTTGAGCAGCCACGGCAGGCAGAGCTTGATCCATACGAATCCGAGGGCGCCCCACATGCACATGAACAGCGTGCTGGTCCTGCCGCCGAACAGCACGGCGATCGGATCGGGGAACAGGCCGAAGATGGTCGAGCCGGAATAATCCCATGCGACGGCGCCGAAGCCCGTCTGCATGAACCAGCTGACCGCCGCCTCGAACAGACCGCCGATGACGGCGGACACCACGAAGATGATGACGGGGTTCGAGCGGTAGAAGCGGTTGAGCGCCACCGTCATGAGCACGGCGCCGAATCCGTAGATGGGGGAGAACGGACCGAACAGCATGCCGGCACGGTCCTGGTATACGCCGGGCTCCACGATCACCATGTGGTAGATGGTCTCGATGATGAGGCCGAGCACGCAGCAGACCACGAAGACCCAGAACAGATTGAAGAAGTTGAGCTGGATGTAGCCCTCGCCCTTGAGGTCGCGGCCGAGCATGCCGATGCGCGCGGCCTCGCGATCCGACAGGTCGCGGGCGGTGCGCTCGAGATGGCGCTCGTGGCGCAGCGAGGGGTCGACGGTAACCGACAGCGTCAGCAGGATGGCCAGCTGGATGGTGTCGGGGATGAGGCTCGTGCTGACGCCATCGAGCATGATGCGCAGAATGATCTGGACGAGCGTCGTGGCGATAAGCGCGTAGGACCATCGCGCGGCATGGCGGCGGCGGTTCTTCAACAGGGAGCGGCCGAACACGATGAGGCCGATGGCGTTGCCGAACGTGGTGACCAGCGAGATGCCCAGCAGGATGACCGGCAGCGTCGGGTCGGTGCCGACGATGAAGGCGCTCGGGTCGGTCTGCAGGGCGAACAGGAGCAGCAGGCCGAAGACCAGCACGGAGAAGACCGTGAAGATGCCGTCTGCCATGCAGAGGAAGCCGTATGCCTTGAGGATGAGCGGAATCTTCTTATCTGCTTGAGGCTCAGGTGGGAAGACGCCTTGCTGATCGAGTGCGGTTTGTGCCATGGATGTCCCTTTTGGTCGCGTTGACGGATGGGCCATGCCGGGGATGCGCCGAGCTGCAGCGTGCATTCCGGGCATGCGCAATACAGCAAAATCATAGCCTATGCGCTGCGGCGCAGCAGGATACGGGTGGTGTCGGGCCACCCTTCAAAGAACGGTTGATGCGATGCCCCGCTTATTGACGCCCCAGATCGCTACTCAATATAATCGCCCAGTTTGTTACTGCCAGCTATACGTCGCCTTCCGTGTGGCAAACATGCGGCGGCGATCGATGTGAAAGGACGAAACCATGGCAAGTCAGTCTAAGGAGTGCGCGATCGTCAAGGGTATCAGCATCTTCTTCTTGGTGTTCGGCATCGCGGCCATCGCCGTCGCCGCCCTCATGTTCTTCGGCGCTCCCCACGTCGATCTCAACATGGAGGATGGCACCCAGATCGCCCAGCTCTACGCGGTCATCATGGCCCTCATCGGCCTCTTCGAGTTCGTGACCGGCTTCGTCGGCATCCGCGCCGCCAAGAAGCACTCGCTGCTCAAGCCCTATGTATACCTGTGCGCCTTCATGGTCGTGGTCAACCTCGCCGAGACCGCCCACACCTTCATGAACGGCGGCGGTTCGGTCTACATGCATCTCGTGTTCGCGGCGACCGCGTTCGCCGGCATCGTGTTCGCCTCCCGCGCCATGAAGAACGAGGGCGTGAATTAGGGAACGCTGGCAGATTCATTCCGCGTCTGGCGGCACCGTGGCATCGTCCGAATCGACGGTACGCATAGGGCACGCCGCTCCGCCGAGAGTACGGTATAGGCACGTTTTTCGTCCAAAAGCGTGCCTATACCGTACCGTGGATGGGGCGGCGTGCCTATATCGTACCTTCGATTTCCCCGTCGCGCCGCTCGCCACGGGTGTGCACGGCGCGGGGCGCATCAATCGGCGCCTGCGGGAAACACCGAACCATGCTTTCGTGCCCGTCTGCATGAGCAGGCGGGCTTTTTCATGTCGCGCGTCAAGCTGCATGCTCAACTCTTCGTTGATGCGGGCGGGAATTCTCCGCGCGGTGAAGTGCGAGACGTATTCTATTCTGATGGCCTTCGCGCCGGGTGGAGAGCGTTCCCGCGTAGGGCCGGGGATGTCTGCTGCCGAGCGGTGTTGTGGGGCGTGATTGTGAACATACGACAGCTTCAATATTTCTATCTTGCCGCGTGCTGCGGGAGTTTTTCCGAGGCGGCCCGTGCGGAGAACGTCTCGGTCCAAGCGGTGTCCAAGGCGATGCTCGACCTCGAGGAAGAGGTGGGCGCCCCCTTGTTCGTGCGCGGGGGAAGGACCGTGAAGCTCACACCGTTGGGAAAATCCCTGGTCGGTCCCGCCCGTGAGGCCGTGGCGAGTTTCGACGCGTTCGGCCGGGCGGTCGAATTGCGCACGCAGGCGGAGGTCGGCAAGAAGCAGGCCGATGTGCGCCTGGCGCTGATCTCTCCGCCCTTTGCCAAACATGAGCTCGTATGCAACGCGTTCTCCCAGCTCATTTCCCATATGGCGGGAATCAAGACGCAGCTCGAGCTCGCCATGGGAACCCAGGCGCTCGCGGATCTGCGTGCGGGGAACATCGACGCGATGATCACCATCGGCGCCTTCTCCGATCCCCGCTGCAGCTGCCTGGTGCTCGGCACCGTGTCGGTCGGCGCGTTTATGGGCAAGAACCATCCGCTGCGCCGCAAGCGCCTGCTGACGTTCGCCGATCTCGAGCGGTATCCGGTGCTCTACAACGAGGAGATCGATTCGTTCAACGAGACGATCCTCTCCTCATGCCGCAAGCGCGGTCTCACCTCACCGTTGATAAGCGTCGACACCGATGAAGGGGTCGCGGAGTTTCTCGAGCAGAAAGACGGGTATGTCCTGGGCATCCACCTGAAGGCGCTCGATATCAAGCCGCTCGCCATCATGCATCGCGTGGACCCTTCAGATGCGCCGCCCGTGCCGATATGCATGGTGACGCTGAAGGGCCGCCAGAGCGACGCGATCGATCGCCTCAACCGATTCGTCCGCAACGAGTTCCCGTTCATGAAGCGCGTGCTCTCAAGCACGTAGAGGTACCCGACATAACAGGTGCAAAAGAAAACGGCCTGGAAGCGCGCGCTTCCAGGCCGTTTGCGTTACCGCTTCTCGCAGCTATCAGTGGCGATGGGAATCGTTGAACTCGTCGAAGTCCTCGTTCTCGTCCACGAAGTTCTTGAACGCCTCCTTCTGCTCCGCGTTGAAGGCGTCTGCGGCGCGCTTCTCGGCGGCCGTCGCCTTCTTGAAGACGGTCGGCTGGTTGACCACGACCTGCGGGAAGGGGATGGAGATCCCGTACTTGTCGAACAGCAGCTTCATCTCGCGATTCAGGTCGTTCGTCAGGCCGCCGCGTTCCTTTTCGTTGCACTCCGCCACGATCTTGATGTTGACCGAGTTGTCGGCGAGCATCGTGACGCCGCGGTAGAACGGGCCGTCGATGATGGCGGGCAGGCGCTTCCTGATGTTCGGCAGCTCCTTGGCGAGGATGTTCTCCACGCGCTCCAGGCTCTCGCCGTACTCGATGCCGACCTCGACGGCGGCGAACGAATGCTCCTTGGTCATGTTGACCACGTTGGAGATACCGGAGTTGCGCAGGACGAGGATGTTGCCGGAGCCGTCGTTGATCTTGGTGGTGCGCACGCCGATCTCCATGACGGTGCCCTTGCTGCCGCCGACCTGGATGATGTCGCCGACGCGGAACTCGCCCTCGAAGATGATGAACAGGCCGGCGATGATGTCGGCCACGAGGTCCTTGGCGCCGAGCGAAATCGCGAGCGTCAGCAGGCCGGCGGAGGCGAGCAGCGTCGCGGTGTCCACGCCCAGCAGCGCCAGGCACCAGTACAGCATGCCGATCATCGCCGCGTACTTGACGATGCTCGCGGCCAGACGGCACATGGTGACGCCGCGGGCTTCAACGACCTGGGCGATCAGCATGAAGATCTTCTGCAGGATCGTCGCGACGGTCATGATGACGCAGGCGGACATGAGGCTGGCCGTGATGGCGAAGATGTTCGGGCCGTGCTGCCAGGAACCGCCGAGGATGTAGGCGAAGATGGAGTCGGTGCCGAAGATGGCGTCCTTGAAGATGACGGCGAGGCACACCAGGATCACGGCGACGCCCATGAGCCAGCGGAGCACGGTGCCGAGCTTCTGCTCGGGGGTCATCTCGTCCCAGCTGAAGGCGCGGTTGAGCCAGCGGCTCGCGGCGCTCTCGGTCTTTAGGGTGCGACCGCCCACGGTGACGTCGACCATGCGCGGGTCGTCATCGGAATCTTTGCGTGCGGACGCGACGGCCTGGTCGGCGCCGGGCTTGGGCTCGACGACCATGAGGCAGAAGATGACGGCCAGGCACACGAGCGCGATGCCCGCGGTCGCGATGGTCAGCGGTACGCGCTCGGCCATGAGGGCGCCGTCGGAGCCGACGGCGTAGACGTAGTAGTCCGACGTCTCGGCGGAGGCGGCGAAGTACTGGTCGCCGTTGACGGTGATGTAGTCGCTGTAGCCGTCGACCAGCTGGTTTTCGGTCATGCCGCATGCGGTGGCCGCCTTGCCCACCGTGTTGGCGTCCGGGTAATAGGCAAACGTTCCGTCGCTCTTGTCGATGGCGAACGCAAAGCCGTCGGCGCCCACGTGCACGCCGTCGAGCACATGGTCGATCTGGACGGACTCGAGCAGGGACTCCAGGCGCGTCGGGCGGATGCCGAGCTGGACGAAGCCGTCGATGATGCCGTCGGCGTTGTGCGTCACGACGCCGATGTACTGGCGCAGCTCGCCGGAGACCTCGTCGGGGCCGGCGGGCTGGACGTAGGACTCGACGCCCTGCAGCAGCTTGCGGAACTCATAGGACTGGTCGGCGGGATCCTCGGACAGCACGAAGTTCGTGAACGTGGAGTTCGTGGCGGTCACGCGGCCAGAGGAATCGAACTTGAACAGATACTGGATCTGCAGCGCGTCTGCGAGCTCCTGGAGCTTCTCGCGCGTGGCGAGCTCGGGGTTGCGGTCGAGGATGTAGGCCGCGACCTGCGCCTTGGAGAGGTAGCGCTCGTTGTACTGGTCCTCGAGGTCGGAGGCGCGGTCCTGACTGGTCTGGATGGCCTGGGTGATCTGCTCGACGCGCTCGGTCATGGTCAGCGACTGCGAGGACAGCGCGAACAGCGTCTGCATGTAGAACGAGATAACGATGATGCCGATAAAGCCTACGGCCGAGAGCACGGCAGCCTTCTTGGCGATGCGGCGGTTGATGCGCAGGCCGCCTGCCTTGGACCCATCCTGCTCCGTCTCGCCGCGGCGCTCGTCGTCGCGCAGGACGAAGATGCCGTACAGGGCGACGGCGGCCACGACGGCGGTGAAGGCGAACAGGATGACGCCCACGGTCACCATGGTCGAGGCGTTCATGTCGGAGGCGGGAACGGCCTGGATGTAGTACATGTCGTCGATCAGGCTGACGTGGCAGTACAGGGAATCGCCGTTCAAGGTCATCCAGCTCGTCGTGCCATCCTCGAGCTTGGCGACCTCGATGCCCGCGTCGATCGCGTCGGCGCCGACGAGGTTCTCATCGGGATGGTACTCGATCAGGTAGGTCTGGGCGGACAGGGCGAACACGTAGCCGTCCTGGCCGACCGTGATGCTTCTGAGCACGCTCGCGGTGGAGCTCGTCGCGGCGTCGAGCTCGTCGAGTTCGACGGGGCTCTGCTCGATGACGGCCATGGTGTCGTTGTCGATCTTGGCGGCGTAGTAGCGGTACAGCCACTCGCGGTCGGGCAGGTCGATCTCCACGGCACGGCTGGGCTCTCCCGTGCTCAGGGATTCGCGCAGGTAGTTGAAGCGCGCGTGGGAGAAATCGGCCTCGGTCTTCTGGGCGCACGCGACGACGGAGCCGTCGCGCTTCACGATCAGCACGTTATCGACGCCGAGGAGCTCCTGGTACTCGCGCATCTTGGCGTCGGTTGCCTCGTAGCCGGTGTTGTTGTTGGCCATGAAGGCGATGCTTTGCGCCTTGGACTGGTAGATGGCGTCGAACGTCTCCTTGTTCTGGTCGGCCTCGGAGGCGGCGTCGGCCAGCAGCGTGTCGAGCTGCTCCGCCTCGGCGATCATCTCGGAGGCGTAGTTGCTCTGCGTAAGGGCGTTCTGCATGTTGAACAGCAGGACGCCCATGACGACGATGCTGGCGAGCGCGGCGAAGATAATCGCTGCGATCTTGATTTGCAGGTTGCGTGTCATCTTCATCGGGCGGCCTCCTAGTCCCACTTGTCGATCAGGGTCTCGATGGTGCCGTCATCGAGCATGGCCTGGATGGCGTCGGAAACGGGGGCGGAGAGGTCGGAGCCCTTCTGCGTGGCGACGCCGAAGGACTGCTCGGCGACCACGAAATCGGGAAGGATCGAGCGCTTGTAGTTCATATAGGTCTTTGCGATGGCGCCGTCGAGCACCATGGCGTCGACCGTTCCCTCCTCGAGCGCGTCGGAAAGCTCCTGGTAGGAGGGATACTGCAGCAGCGTCCAGGTATCGAAGATGACATGGCTGTTGTCGTCCTTCACGACCTGCTTGATCTCTTTCGAGAAGCCCATCTCGGCGAACTTATTCGTCAGCAGCGGGGCGGCGTTGGCGCCTGACATGGTGCCGAACGTCATGCCCTTCATGTCGTCGATGCTGTCGAACATGGAGCTGTTCTGGACGACCGCGATGACCTGGTCATCGTAGTAGGCGGGGGAGAAGTCGAAGTTCTCCTTGCGCGAATCGGCGATGGAGTAGCAGGCGATGATGCAGTCGATCTGGCCATCGAGCAGCATCTCTTTGCGGTCATCGGGCGTGACGGTCGTGAACTCGACGTTCGACTTGCCCATGCGGTCCGCCATCTCCTGGGCGATGTCGATTTCCAGTCCGTAGTACTTGCCGGTCCGATCGTTGAGGTAGCCGAAGCCGACGATGTCCGAGCGGACGCCGACGCGCAGCGTGTTCCCGTCGGAGCGGGACGTGGTCGTCGCCGAGCTGCCGGCGGCCGTGCCGGAATCCGTGCATCCGGTCAACCCGGCGAGCGCACAGGCGACGGTGCCCAGCGCCAGCGCGCCGAACTGCCTCCTTGTGATGACGTGCATCTTCCCTCCTGTTTCAAGAGCAAATCTATATTTCAAACTCGTTAATTATGCAGGTCAGAGCACGAAAAAGCATTGCTTTTGAGCTGCGGTAAACGAACAGTTGAAACCACTTGAAAAGAAAGGGGCGCACAGATAGCGGGCAGGGCGCTCTCGCCGTCTTCTCGCGCATCCTTACACGAATATGACAGCCCCCTCACGCAACGTTGCCAATCGGCGATTACGTTAGTACTTGGTAAGGCATGCGCGGTCTGCATGCCGACCGTCCGATGAGGAGAGGGTGCCGTATGGATGCGATGAGTGGGTTTGTTCCCGAGCGTGAAAGCGAGTTCACGGGGCTGAAGGGGACGTTGCTCAAGTACACGGGGTGCACCTATGCACTGGTGATCGCAAGCCAGTTCATCGAGGCACTCGCATTGTCCGTCGGCGACGCGACGGGCGCGCTGTTTGCGGCCTCCCGGGTTGTGCTCGTTGCAGCGTTTGTTGCATATCCCGCGGGAGCGTGCATCGCGCGTGCGATGCGGTCGGGAAAGCGCGCATAGGAGCTACGATACGCTTGTGCAAATCGGGGGACGTACCTGTTGCGCGCATTTATGCACGCAACAGGTACGTCCCCCGATTTGCATGACCCCCTTGCGACGCCGGCGGATCGGCGGGATGGGTTGAAACGAACCCGTCCCCAAACGACCTATCCCAAACCGGCCTGGGGCAAAAGAAAAACGCGCCCCCGGAGGACCGGGGGCGCGTCTGGTGCGCAGCTACGCAGGGTTCGGCTTAGCCGAAGTAGCGCTTGAGCAGGCCAGCGAAGGCCTTGCCGTGACGGGCCTCGTCACGAGCCATCTCGTGCACGGTGTCGTGGATGGCGTCCAGGTTAGCGGCCTTGGCGCGCTTGGCAAGGTCGGTCTTGCCGGCGGTGGCGCCGTTCTCGGCCTCGACGCGCATCTCGAGGTTCTTCTTGGTGGAGTCGGTCACGACCTCGCCGAGGAGCTCGGCGAACTTGGCGGCATGCTCGGCCTCCTCGTGAGCGGCCTTCTCCCAGTACAGGCCGATCTCGGGATAGCCCTCGCGATGAGCGACGCGCGCCATGGCCAGGTACATACCGACCTCGGTGCACTCGCCCTCGAAGTTGGCGCGCAGGTCGGCGACGATGTCCTCGGGGACCTCGGGCAGCTTGCCAACGCCCACGACGTGCTCGGCAGCCCAGCTCATCTCGGTCTCGCTCTGCTTGATGAAGCGGTCACCGGAGACGCCGCACTGGGGGCACTTGAAATCCTCGGGCAGCTGATCGCCGTCGAACTCCTCAACGTAACCGCAAACGGGGCAAACGAACTTCATGATCTTCCTCCGATCATAGGCGATTGCGCGATTCCCGGTCCCTTCGGACCCTCTCCGGGACGACCGCGCCGTACATTTAGGATTATGACCAAATGTTGGCGCTATAGGCCCATATTGAGACTGATTCCTAGAAGTTCAAAGGACCTTCACAGTATGTTTAATACAGCTAACTCAGTGGGTTGAACGAACGCGTCGCGGCGGTGCGGAACGGGCCGACCGGCACCGCTCTACCGCATCCAGCATGTGGTGCATGAGCCGCAGCCGTTGCAGATGAGGCGGCTGCCGCATTGGGCGCATTGCTCGTGATAGACGGGTTGGAATAAATCCCGATTGGGGATCTCGAGCCCCAGCCGGTCGGTAAGGTGCCAGGCGATCGGGCGCCCCTGATATCCCATCCCGGACTTCCAGGCCTGCTGGCTTTGAAGCTTCTTGCCGCGTAGGTGGTAGGTGCGTCCGTCTTTGATAAAGAGGCTGCCCGTCTCGATGAAGGCGAAGGTGACATGCGCCGCGACGCACTCGCTACGCAGGGCACGAACCCAATCGAAGTCGCAGGGGCGCGCTCCGCCATAGTTCTCGCCGCCGCATATGACCTGCTCTATTCCATGAGGGCCGAGGCTTCCCGGAGCAGCCTGCTCTACGGAGACCGGCCCGATAAACGGGGCGCACATGATACCGCGGTGCTTGGCGGGCGTGGCGAGCAGTGTGGGGATGCGCTCGTCGGCGCGACGCTGGTTTTCGCATGTGACGTTCAGCATGACGTTGTCCCAGCCATCGCCCCAGTCTGCCGGGAGGCAGCCTGCAAAGCGCTCGGGCCGCTTGGTGAGGATGAAAAAGCGCACGTCGGGGCGCTCGCGGATGATATCCCATGCCTCCTCGCGCCAAGGGTCGGCCTCGGGTACAAGGAAGTCCGACGTCATGCAGATGCGGATCAGCTCGCCGGGCCGTATTCTGTACGACCCGGCGCGCGTCCGCTGCAGGGGGTAGTCGAAGTTCTTGGTGCGCGCGATCTGCGAGGCGTCCAGGCCGCGCCGCTCGTCGTTGTAGTACATGTAGCAGTTGTCGCACCCCTCGCTCACGCGCGAGCAGCCGTGCCAGGGGTTCCATATGTCGTGCACGGGCTGCCTCCTTTCGCACGTGGCGGGATGTGCGGTATCGATGGTACCCGATTGCACGGACACGCCGCGTGTTCCGCTATGGCTGACAAGGGCCTTTTGGCGGTGTTCGTGTCATCGTGCTCCAGGATTCCTGACGCATCCCCTCGTCTGCCTGTTAATTCATGAATTAGTACGGTGTCAAACAGATGAATCCTGGGCAAACGCCGAAAATGCCTCCGGTAATTCATGAATTAGTGGAGGCCTGGGATCGGGGGACCGCCGACCGGCTCGTCCCGTGCCGTGCGCCTCGTGCCGTGCGTTCGGCGCGATAGCAATCGATTGACGTTTCTAGATAAGAATCCCGTTGCAGTGATCGATCTCGTGCTGGATGATCTGGGCGGTGTATCCGGTGAATGTCTCGGTGCGCGGGGCAAAGTTCTCGTCGAGGTAGCTTACGCGGATGCGGCGCCAGCGCACGGCCGGGCGCGTGCCGGAAAGCGACAGACACCCCTCTTCCGTCTGGTACTCGTTGGCATGGTCGACGATAACCGGGTTGTACATGAGGCGCGCCCGCGGGCCGTCCTGCACGACGATGACGCGCTTTCGCTGCCCGATCATGTTCGCCGCCATGCCCACACATTCATGCGCATGGGCTACAAGCGTGTCCAACAGATCCTGCCCGATGGAGGCATCGTCCGGTGTCGCGTCGACGCTCGGCATACGCAGCATGAGAGGGGAGGTGACGATGGGTCGGATCATGGGGCTCCTTGGACGAGGACGAGGCTTTGGTTTCGCTTCGAGCTTACCATCCTTTAGCGGGGAAGAACGGCCATCGGGCTTCGATTTGCTATCCTGGGCACAGATCGGTGCAGCGTAAGAAAGAGATGCGTATGGGCGAGATGGCTTTCGAGGACAATCGGATCAATCTTCTCAGGGACGGCCTGAAAACGTCGTTTATCGATGATTCGTTTGAATCTCAAGAGGGATATCGATCTCGTCTGATTGCCAACTCACGGTCAGCTGGCGTGGACCTTCTCTCAGCAATCAAGCGACAGCTTGCGGAATGCGATTCATTCGATTTCTGCGTTGCATTTGTGGCGGAAAGCGGCCTGTCTTGCTTGGTGCAGGTACTTGCAGAATTGCAAAGGAGGGGGATCCGTGGCAGGTTTCTCACATCGACATACCTCAACTTCAATACGCCGGCATCATATCGAAAGCTGCTCGAATACGACAATATTGAAGTTCGAGTATTCCAAGGCAACATGCACGCAAAGGGCTACCTTTTTGAGAAGGGCGGAATCAGCACTGTCATCATCGGAAGCTCTAATCTCACGCAATCGGCTTTGACCTGCAATAGAGAGTGGAACGTGCTGTTCCGGTCATTCGGTCAGGGCGAAGTGCTTCAAGGGGTGCATGCCGAATTCGAGTCGCTGTGGAATGACGCGGCCACGGTGCGGCTTTCGCCGGCATGGATCGACAGATACGAAGCGTATAAAGACCGCAGCGGATCCGAGCGAAGAAGAGGGCTTGGGGCATACCGAGATGCCGGGCCGGTCGGGGAGCTCGTGCATTCTGGCGAGCAGCTCCAGCCCAACAAGATGCAGAAGCTGGCGCTTGAGGCCCTTGATGTCCTGCATCAACGCGAAGAGCCGCGCGCGCTTTTGGTGTCGGCTACGGGTACGGGCAAGACGTATCTCTCTGCATTCGATGTCGCGAGGGTCCATCCAGGGCGCATCCTGTTCCTCGCGCACCGCAAGCGCATCCTCGAGGCATCCAGGAAAAGCTACGAACGATTGCTGGGTGATTCCTATAGCTATGGCATGTATCGCTCGGGCTCTGACGGCACTGAGTATTCGTGTACGTTTGCCATGTGTTCAACCATTGCGAGGTATCTCGACCGCATCGATCCGAACCTTTTCGATTACATCGTGGTCGATGAGGCCCATCGCACCGGCTCCGCTGGTTATCGGAGCATCATGTCTCATTTCACGCCGAGATTCTATCTCGGTATGACTGCTACGCCCAATAGAACTGATGGATACGATGTATTCAGCCTGTTCAATCATGTGATTGCTTATCAGATCACCTTACAGGATGCTCTTGAAAACGACATGCTCGTGCCGTTTCACTACTACGGCATCGCGGACCTTGCCATCGATTATGAGGAAGCGGACGATTTTGCCTTGTTCAATAGGCTGACATCCGCGGAGCGTGTGAAGCATATTGTCCAGAAAATCGAAGAGTACACCGTGGACAATCGGCATCGTCGCGGGTTGATATTCTGCAACCGCAACGATGAGGCGCGGTCTTTGTCAGAGCAATTCAATGAGTTGGGCTATCGGACACTTGCGTTGAGCGGGGAAAACAGCGACGAAGAGCGCAACAGGGCAATCGAGCGTCTTGAAGCGGGCGAACTCGAGTACATCTTTTCGGTTGATATATTTAATGAGGGTATCGATATCCCCTCAGTCAATCAGATTATCATGTTGAGAAAAACGGAATCGGCGATCGTATTCGTCCAGCAGCTCGGGCGCGGTTTGCGCAAGGATTCCGGTAAAGAATATACGCTCGTTCTTGATTTTATCGGCAACTACCAAAAGAACTTCTTTGTTCCCATTGCCCTGTCGGGGGATAGAACGTTCAATAAAGATAGGCTTCGAACGATCGTCAATGACGGGAGCTCTGTTATTCCCGGCGCATCGACCGTGAGTTTTGACCGCATTTCGGAAGCGCGGATTTATCGTGCGATCGATGGCGGAGATTTCACAGGGACGAGGTTTCTCAAGGGCGAGTACTTGGATTTGAAACAGATGCTCGGCAAGATTCCGCGTCTCATGGACTTTGATCGAAATGGCTCCGTCGATCCGCTTCTCATTTTTAAGAAGTTCGGTTCATACCATGCGTTTCTCGCAAAATACGATGATGATTACGATGTCGTGTTCTCCGATAAGCAGTGCGGCGTCCTTAAGTTTCTCTCGCAAAAGCTCGCAAACGGGAAACGCTTCGAAGACTTGTTCATGCTTCGTGAGCTGATTGCGTGCAATAGGGAGGGATTGGACGGCCTGGTGAAACGAGCGAAAACTCAGCGGGGCGTAGTGACTCGCGCGTCGATCCTCTTTTCCGCGGCAAACGTTCTCGCCGGGGATTTTGCTGCATCGGGTGATTTCGTTCCCCTTGTCCTGCGTGACGAAAACGGCTTTCACCTTATGGATGAGTTTGCCGGAATGCTGCGCGACCAAGAGTTCAGGCAGCAGGTTGTCGAAGTTCTAGATTTTGGTCTTAAACGGAATGCGGACAACTACGGTGCCACATATCGAGATACCAGCTTCGTTCTGAACGCAAAGTATACCTATGAGGAAGCGTGCCGCCTTCTCGGTTGGGAGAAGAATGTAAACGGGCAAAACATCGGTGGCTATATGTACAACGAGGCGACCAAGACGTTTCCGGTGTTTATCAATTATGACAAAGCCCCGGACATCAGCGACACGATTCGTTACGAGGATCGATTTGTGTCCAGCAGCGAGCTCATTGCGCTTTCGAAGCAGAGCAGAAGCATGCAGTCCCCGGAAATCGTACGGCTGAGGGCATGGCCCGAAAACGGCATGAAGGTATACCTGTTTATGCGAAAGAATAAAGATGATGAGGGGAGCAAGGAGTTTTATTTCTTTGGCGAGATGCAGCCGACCGGGCATTTCGAGGAAATCACGATGCCAAATACGAACAGGCGCGCAATCGAGATCACGTATCGTCTTGAAGAACCCGTTCGACCTGATCTGTATGACTTCATGATGGCCGATCTGAGCGAGGCCGAGCCGGTGCGTTAGGCTCGGCCCCGTTGATCCGTGAGCCTATTTGTCATCATCAAGCTTTTTCTCAAGCTCGGTTACGACTTTGATGTCCGCTGGCAGCCATTCGACAGACCAGAGATTCTCTCGCGTGAGCCATCGTAGGTTTTCATGTTCGGAGTCATTGATCGTGCCCGATTGAATAGCGCAAGTAAAGCACTCCATCGAAAGGTGGAACGTGCTGTAATCGTGCTCGACGGTGCACAGATGTTCGAGGTTGTGAATATCCACATGAAGCTCTTCGCGGATCTCGCGGACGCACGCCTCTTCTCCACCTTCACCTGGTTCCAACTTGCCGCCTGGGAATTCCCAGCCGTCCTTGAACTCACCGTATCCTCGCTGTGCGGCGAGAATCATATCGTCTTTCCGAATAATGGCTGCTGCGACGTGAATCGTTTTCATGCGAGGCTCCTCGATGAGAATGGTAATGCCCGAACAATGGTAGTGCCGTTGGCGAGCGGTCACAAGTTGCGTCGATTGATGAGGCGGCAATGAAGCCGTTTTCTCAGGCGGACTTCCATTCGCGGGCGAACGGTGTTCGGAATACTATAAGGTGAGGATTCGACAGCAACTCGAGAAAGGCACCAACTATGACCCCTGCCACCTGCACCGTTGCGTATTTCACGGGCGCAGGGACGACGCGCGTCGTCTCTGAGCGCTTCGCCGCTGCTGTCGAGAAGGCCGGCGTCTCCGCGGGCGCCGTCGACATCACGCCGCATGGCTCCAAGGTTCCCGCGTTCGGGTCCGACGACCTGGCCGTCTTCGCCGTTCCCTCCTATGGCGGGCGCGTGCCGGCGCCGGCGCTCGAGCAGATCGCGCGCTGCGAGGGGTGCGATACGCCCGCCGTGCTCATCGTCACCTTCGGCAACCGGGCGGTGGACGATACGTTTCTCGAGCTTGCGGACACCGTGCGCGAGCACGACTTCGTGCCGGTCGCGCTGGGCGCCATCGTCGCGCACCATTCGCTGATGATCGACGTCGCCCAGGGCCGCCCCGACGCGACCGATCTCGTCGCGGTCGACGGCCTCGCCCGGGATGCGCTCGACAAGCTGGCTCAGGCGCCGACGGCGCGTGATGCGGGGCTCCTGGATATTCCCGGCAATCGTCCGTATCGAGATTTCAACGGCGTGCCGTTTCGCGCGCAGGCCGATCCCGACGTCTGCACCGGCTGCGGCGCCTGCGCCCGTCAATGCCCGGCGGCCGCGATCGACGCGGCGAACCCCGCGCAGACCGATGCCGACGCGTGCGTCACGTGCATGCGTTGCATCGCCGTCTGCCCTGCTGGCGCCCGCTCGCTGTCCGGCGGCGACGCCCTCGCGGCTCAGCGCGCCGCGTTCACCGAGCGCTTGGCGCAGCGCGTCGAGTCCTACGTTATGGCGTAGGGGAGAAAAGGAGTATTCCGAAAGCCTTTCGAGACCTCACGAGAAACGCCGGCAAGAGCGCTTCGTGCGGACTGCCTAAGAGCGACCCATGCCCTTGCCTTGGGAGGACGTCCAGCGGAGGTTTTAAGGTCCGGAGTCGCTGAAAAATCAACCTTGTGAGCGAGTTGGATTCGAGACGGCATAAAACGGCACCTCCGGGACCGACGTTTCCGCAGGTGGCGCCCTTTGCGACGGGTGCGCTTTCCCGGGGTCTCGATCCGAGCCACTCAAAAGGTCGATTTTTCAGCAAAAGTCTGTGCCGAAACCTCCGCTGGGGCTGTTTGCCCATGCGTTGTCTCTCAAAGCGTCTCTGTGACAGAGCGGCTTGTGGGGCTGTCGCTGCAAAATCCTTTTCTCATCATCCGGGCGAGGCCTAAGGGACAGGCGCGCGAGGTTCCAAACGTTCCGCAACCTCGCTATATGCGGCCCCGTCTGCTGGGAGCTGACCTTTCGCCGCGGGTCGTTATGCCACAATAGTGCCGTTCGAGCACCTGCGAGCCGCTTCGCCATTGCCACCCACGTGCGCAATCGGCCGAGGAATCGCTAGGGCCTCCTCTCGCGAGCTGGTTTGGCACTCGGCCCCCGTCGCGTCGGCTGACCTCAACGCAAAGTTGAGGAACGCGCCCGCAGGGGGCGTGTTGGAGGGGATGACCCCGTTGTCCTGTGTGAATGTGCGGCGCCCACGCTATACTTCCGCCGTACGAGCGTTGCGGAAGGGATGGCGCCATGGCACGGGATGGACAGCGGGGACGTCACGACGAGGAGACGGCGGCAGGGGCCTCGGCACCCGATCGCGTGCCGTTTTATCGTCGCCATCCGTGGCTCGTCCGCATCTCGGCTGCCGTCTTGATCGCCGCCGTGGGCATCGGCGTCGCGCTTGCCGTCGCGGTGCATAACCGCCAAGAGCAGGAGCGCTTGGGGCTCGGCGCCGTCGAGCTGCCGAGTGCGCCCGTGAGGCTCGAGGGATCGACCGCGCGCACCGGGGCCTTCACGGCGCATGTCGAGTACACGAGCATGGCCGCAACCGACGGCCAGCAGGTGGCGACCGACATCGCCTGGGATGACAGCTGGTTTTTCCAGGATCCCACCGTCTACAACCATGAGCTTGCGACCACGTGCTCGGTCCTCTCCGCCATCGCCAACTCGGAATCCGGGTACTACCAGGCGGGATCCAATGCGCCTGCCTATATGGAGGACGCGCTCGCCAAGCTCGGATTCCAGGATATCTCGACCGCGTCCTATCGGTACCGCAGCGAGATCTTCGACGAGATCGTCGACTTCCTTGCCGGGACGGATGACGTCGTGGCCTATTCGGTGGCAACCAAGCACCTCAGACATGCCGACGGGCGGGAGAAGACGCTCTACCTGGTGTCCATTCGCGGCAGCTACGGATCGGAGTGGCTGAGCGACTTCAATATGGGCGATGCGTCCGATTACGACATGGAGGCCATCGACCACGAGGGCTTCATGCGCGCGGCGAGCGAGATCGTGGACGACCTGGCAGGCCGCTTGTCCGAAGACGGTGGCAGCGACGAGGTCGCGCTGCTGTTCTGCGGTCACTCGCGCGGCGCCGCGACGGCGAACCTCGCCGCGTCGTACGCCGACGACATGACGACGGGCCTGCGCGCGCTCGCGCCGCTCGACAGCATCTACTGTTACACGTTCGCCACACCCGAGGTCACCGAGTTCGGCAACGTCCGCGACGAGCTGTACGACAACATCTTCAACATCATGAACCCGAGCGACCTGGTGCCGCGTCTTCCCCTCGCGTCGTGGGGGTACGCGCGCTACGGTCGCGACCTGTGGCTTCCCGGATACGGCGACGAGGCGTTCGATGCGCATTACGACGAGATGCGCGCGGCGTTCGAGGAAAACGTGGGCGCGCCGTGCCCGTATGTTCCCGAGGACCGTGAACGCGTCGACGCCTTGGTCGACGAGCTCGCCGTCCATATCCCCACGGCTCGAGACCTTGCGTCTGCGGGAGGGCTGGCGTCGCTTGTGCACGACGTCGCCGCGGATATCGACCCCATGCAGGTCCTCTACGGTCATTATCCCAACGTCTACATCGCGTGGATGCAGGTAATCGGCGCGCATGAGCTGCGTGCGGACGACGCCGCATGATGCGCCGAACGCCGGCGCATCGCGCTCGACACCGTGCTTATCTCGAGCGGGCAAGCTTCGGGCGTGAATCTTTACGGGCGGGGACAAACTTTGTCCGGAGTTTCCCATGGTGCCAAAAGGGGAGACGCAAAAGGGTACGTTGATTGCTGCGCGCCCTCGCAGTCGGCGCGCAACAGTATCCGCACGTGCAAAGGAGCGCTCTATGTCCATGCTTGAGGCCATGCTGCATCGTCGCAGCGTCCGCAGCTATACCGATGATTCGGTGTCCCGGGAGCAGATCGAACAGATCCTGCATGCCGGTCTGACGTCGCCCACCGGCAAGAACCTCAAATCGTGGGAGTTCGTGGTGGTCGACGACCGAGAGAAGCTCAAGCAGTTCGCCGAGGGCCGCAAGGATGGCTCCATGAAGATGCTGACGCGCGCGGCTGCCGCCATCTTCGTGTTCGGTGACACGGGCGCCTCCGACGTGTGGTGCGAGGACTGCTCGGCCGCTATGGCCAACATGCACCTCATGGCCGATTCCCTGGGTTTGGGCAGCTGCTGGATCCAAGGGCGCCTGCGTGAAGCCGAGGATGGTCGTTCCACCAGCGATTTCTGCCGCGATCTGCTCGGTGTCCCGGAGGGCTATGAGATGGAGGCCGTACTGTCCGTCGGCGTGCCCGACGGCTCCGCCCCGGTGCCACACACCCTTGATGAGGCGGATACGAGCAAGGTCCATTGGGGCGTGTTCTAGGGAACGCCGCCCATTGCCAATGGGTCATGCGGGGACGGGTTCATTCCAACCCATCCCCGCACGACCGATCGCAGCCGGATCCGTTTGACGGGTTCGGCGGCTTTTCTGTGCCGATATGGCATGGAGACCAGGTACCGCGTGTGAAAGCCGAGCGCGAGGGCCGCGAAACCGGCGCGCCGGGGTCTTCCGGGCGTATCAGTTGGACCTGCTGTCGAATTTGGTATCAAGTTCAGAGGTATGGAGGGGGATGTATTGCGATGCGCGGGGCGCAAAGCAGCTTTCCCGACGTCCTGGTCCTGAGACCGAGAACAAAATCGCAGGTCACAGCTGTCTGAACGAGGATGTTCCGCGTACCATATCTCACGAGTTGATACCAAATTTCTCTGAGGCAGTTCGAGAGGGCGTGCGCCGTGTTGGCGCAGGCCCATTTTGCGTCGTGCGCACTGTCTGTCCGCGCGACGGGGTATCGTATAGGGAGATCACGAAGCCCGTCGGCGGCGGTGCATGTCTGAAGGAGAAAGCCGCATGAACGAGATCAAATGCCCCAACTGCGGAACCGTTATCCAGGTTGATGAGAGCGACTACGCAAGCATCGTGCGCCAGGTGCGCGACGAGCAGTTTGCCTCGGAGGTCCAGGAGCGCGAGGAGGCCATGAAGCGCGATCGCGACCATGCGGTCGAGATGGCCCGCGCAGAATCGAGCAGCGCGCTGCAGAAGCTCGCAGCGGAGCGCGATGCCCAGATCGCAGAGCTGACGGCAAAGCTGGAGGCGGCGAACCACGAGCGCGAGCTCGCGGCAAAGCAGGCGGCATCGGAGGCGCGCGAGGAGGCGAACAGGACCGCGACCGACCTGCAGCGCGAAGTCGATAGGCTGCAGGCCAAGCTCAAGCAGCAGGAGGACGCGTCGGCCATCAGCGAGGGGGCCATCCGCCGCACGCTGGAGCAGGACGTGGCCGAGCGCGACACGCAGATCGCGCAGCTCAAAGCGCAGCTCGATGCCGCCGAGCGCGCCCAGGGCCTTGCGGTGCAAAAGGCGGAAGCCGAGGCGCGCGAGAAGCTTCAGGCATCCGAGGCGGAGTCCCAGGCAAAGCTGCAGGAGGCCGTCGAGGCCGCGCGCAAGGAGGCCGAAGACCTGCGCATCCAGCTTGCCCAGCAGCAAAGCGCCCTCGATGCGGCGAAGGAGAGCGTTCGCGCCGAGCTGCAGCGCGACCTCGCGTCGAAGGATGGCGAGATCGCGACCCTGCGGCAAAAACTCGAGGCGGGCGAGACCGAGCGCGAGCTTGCGGTCACCCGTGCCGTTGCGGAGGCGGAGCGCGAGCGCGACGAGGCGCGCGCCGAGCTCAGCCGTGAGCAGGCGGTGCGCGACGCCGAGCGCCAGCAGCTCGAGACCGCCCACACCCTTGAGCTCGACCAGGTGCGCAGAAACGCCGACGAGCTGCTGCGCTACAAGGACGACGAGATCGAGCGCTTGAAGGACATGAAGATCCGCCTGTCCACCAAGATGGTGGGCGAGTCGCTCGAGCAGCATTGCGAAAACGAATTCAACCGGTTGCGCATGACGGCCTTCCCCCGCGCGTACTTCGAGAAAGACAACGATGCGTCCGAGGGCTCCAAGGGCGATTTCATCTTCCGCGAGAACGACGAGGAGGGCAATGAGATCATCTCGATCATGTTCGAGATGAAAAACGAGAACGAGGACACGGCGCGCAAGCACGTCAACGAGGACTTCTTCAAGAAGCTCGACTCCGATCGCACGAAGAAGAAATGCGAGTACGCCATCCTGGTGTCGCTGCTTGAGCCCGACAGCGAGCTGTATAACACGGGCATCGTGGACGTGAGCTATCGCTACCCCAAGATGTACGTCATCCGCCCGCAGTTCTTCATCCCCATGATCACGCTGCTTCGCAACGCCGCGCTGAACACGCTGAGCTACAAACAAGAGCTGGCGGTGGTGCGCCAGCAGAACATCGATGTCACGAGCTTCGAGGAGAAGCTCGGCAAGTTCCAAAGCGGATTCTCACAGAATTTCGAGCGCGCGAGCCGTAAGTTCAACGATGCGATCAACGAGATCGACACCACGATCAAGCATCTGCAGAAGGTGAAGGACAACCTGATCTCGTCTGAGAACAACCTGCGCCTGGCGAACGACAAGGCCCAAGGGCTCACCATCCGCAAGCTCACGTGGGGCAACAAGACCATGCAGGAGAAGTTCAAGGAGGCCCGCGCCGCAGCGGAGGCTGAGCAGGCGGAGGAAGCGGTCAAGGTCGAGCTCGAGGCGGAGGAGGCCGTGGTCGAGGTGGACGAGACCGCTGAGGCCGTCGACGTTTCGGAAAACGGGGCCAGTGCCGCCGAGACCGAATAGGCGCGGCGGCAGGGGACGGCGAGCTGTTCTCATGCGCACCAAGAAGGGGCAGAGCGCATCGAGCGCTCCGCCCCGGCGTGTCTGGGCGATGGGCCTGCGCAATGGGTCTGCGCAGGTGTTGCCTCAGCGCGTTACAGGAATGGGCTGACGGGGTGGCGGCTGGGAAGACGGGCGCCGCCCGTCACGTCGTCGAGCTCCTCGGCCGTCAGCTTGCGCTTGTCATCGGCGGTTTCGGCGGTCTGCGCCTGCTCGTCCTGCTGCTGGTCATCGGGCTTGATGGTGGGTTCGCTCACGGTCTTCCTCCTTGATGTGACGATGCCTCGGTCGTCCTTACGGTTGCAGTGTATACCGCGCGGGGGCGTTTGTCTTCATGAGGGAACGGGGCGCCGGTTATTGGGGCGAAGCGTCTTTTGCCCCTCGGGCCATCCGGGGGCGGGAGCGTACCCCTTGCCGCTCTGTTGATCTGCCCTGGGATGGGCTTGGATACAATCCGAGGTATAGGTCCCATGGCAGCAAGGAGGAGTCTATGGATCCCAACAAGCGTCCCGACGATATGGAGCGCATCACCACACCTGAGCAGGCACGTGCGTTTATCGACCAGCAGGTTGCCACCTGCCGCGAGCAGATCGGCGACAAGAACGTGCTGCTTGCGCTTTCCGGCGGCGTCGACTCGTCGGTCGTGGCGGCGCTGTTGATTAAGGCCGTGGGCAAGCAGCTCATCTGTGTGCACGTCAACCACGGGCTCATGCGCAAGGGCGAGTCCGAGCAGGTAATCGACGTGTTCAAGAACCAGATGGATGCGAACCTGGTGTATGTCGACGCGACCGACCGCTTCCTCGATCTGCTCGCCGGCGTCTCCGAGCCGGAGAAGAAGCGCAAGATCATCGGCGCCGAGTTCATCCGCGTGTTCGAGGAGGAGGCGCGCAAGGTCGCAGGCGACGTGAGCTTCCTGGCGCAGGGCACCATCTACCCCGACATCCTCGAGTCCGATGGCGTCAAGGCGCACCACAACGTGGGCGGTCTGCCCGATGACCTGCAGTTCGAGCTCTGCGAGCCGGTGAAGCTGCTGTTCAAGGACGAGGTGCGCGTCGTGGGCCGCGAGCTCGGCCTGCCTGAGTCCATGGTAGAGCGCCAGCCGTTCCCGGGCCCCGGTCTGGGCGTGCGCTGCCTGGGCGCCATCACGCGCGACCGCCTCGAGGCCCTGCGCGAGGCCGACGCCATCCTGCGCGAGGAGTTCGGTAACGCTGGGCTTGCCGGCAAGGTCTGGCAGTACTTCGTCGTGGTGCCCGACTTCCGCGCCACCGGCGTGCGCGACGGCAAGCGCGCCTACGACTGGCCTGCCATCATCCGCGCCGTCAACACCGTGGACGCCATGACCGCCACCGTTCCGGAGCTCGATTGGGCGCTGCTCAAGAAGATCACCGACCGCATCCTGGCCGAGGTTCCGGGCATCTGCCGCGTGGTGTACGATCTGACGCCCAAGCCGGTGGGAACCATCGAGTGGGAATAGAACAGATGTTCGATATAATAATATAGTATCAGATAGCGGGCACGGTTTCAATCGAATCCGTGCCCGCTGCTGTATGTGCGTCCTTGCACGCCCAATATGCGCCGTAAAAGCCGTCTTCTTCAACGTTAAAGTAAATGCGCTTCGTTTTCGCCTCTCAAAATCTTATTTTCACGATTTGCATTTTCATCCCGTTGTCACCGACCCTTGCGAGAAACCGGAAAAAGCCGCCGACAGAAGGGTCCCTCAAATCGTTGTAGCCCAGCATATAGCCGCGACTCGTGACCTGCAGACGGCTGTCCCACGTGCCGATTTCCTTGACGGCATCCGAAACCGCAAAATATGCCCCCACATCCTTGATTTTTGCAGTCTTAAGCCATGTTTTTGCGATCATCTTCACTGCCGTCCGATTGGCAGCATCAAAGACCAGCACACCGCCGGGGAAAGCGTCCGCCATCCCCCGCACCAGTTCCCGGACCTGCTGAGCCAGAAAGTAATAGAACACCCCGGAGGCAAAGAACACCGCCCCGCCGGAGGCATCGATTCTGCCGAACCATGCGGTGTCTTTCAGGTCGCAGGGGATATTTTGCTCCCGATCCCCGGCGGGCAGTAGCTGCTGCCGCAAGGCAATCACATCCGGGAAGTCCAGATTGTAGATCTTGCATCTACCGTTGTCGCAGGTTCTGCCGGTGTTGTCCAGCCCGCAGCCCAGATTGACCACCGCCGCATCGGGGTGGCCTTTCAGGTAATCCCGCACCTCGAAAGCAAGATCACCCTGCCGCATGGCCACCTCCAGCGCACCAAAGCGCTGCATCAGGCTGCGGGAGTTTTTCTCTGCCTCTGAAAAGTCGTAGTCGATCTGGTCGAGCAGACGAACCGCTGTTTCATCCCTGTAAAGGTTCGGGTACAGCTCCGTACACAGCTTCCGGGAATACAGCGGGAGGATCAGCGTCTCCTGCACGGTGTTTTTCTCAATTTTGCATTTCATAGGCTCCTTCCTCAGTGAATAAAAACTGTCGTAATTGCCGCCAACACAGCCGCTATGACCGTCATGCCTATCGCCATGTGCAGGATGGATGCAAAAATGCCCGTGCTCGATGCCCTTACTTCCGCGCCGTGACGCAGAGCCACTTTTTCTTTTTGCGTATCTGCACCTCGTGAAAACCCGCCTGCTCCAGGCACGCCTTCAATTCAATGTCCTTGTAGATGGTCATGCCGCCGATGATCCGCGTCCACCTCTCGTCCTTGTCCGTATCGCCATTGCTCTCGTTGCAGATAAGAATTGTCCCGCCTGGCTTCAGCGTCCGCCAGACCTCACGGAAGCATCGGGGCAAATCAGGCCAGAAATAGACGGTCTCGAAGGCCGTGGCAGCGTCGAAGCAGCTATCCTCAAACGCCATATCCGCCACACTGCCTTGCAGAACGGCGCAACGCCCCTCCTGAATTGCAGTTCGGTTGAGCTTCCTGGCCTTCTCCACGCTAACGGGCGAATAGTCGACGCCCTTGACGACGCCATGCGGGCATTTTTCCAGCAGCCGTTTTATGTTCGCCCCGCCGCCGCAGCCGCAATCCAGCACCTTGGCGTTTGGCGCGAGTCGTAGAAATCGAAGTCCCCACCGCGCCACAGGGCTGTGGCCCAGGTTCATCATGGCAACCATAAGTTTTCCGCCGAGGCCCACGGGCTTGCGGGTGTTTTCAAAGAACGACATCCGGCCCCTCCGATTTCGTGCATTCCGCATAGGTCAACGGGAACGAGGCCTTCAGCACCGCGCTTTTCTGCACCGCCCAGCCGTTTTGACGCGGGAAACGCAGGTGTTCCTCGCTTGTCCACCTGCTGTGGAGGGGAAATCCCGCCATGCTCATGAAAAAGGCTTTTGCCTTGCCGGAAACCAAGTTCCCCGCGTGGGTGAAGGTTGGCGCGATGAGCACGCCGTCGTCCTTCAGCACCCGCCTGATTTCTCGCAGGGCCTTTTCCGGATGCGGCACTATGTGAAGCGCGTTGGACGCGATCACCACTTCGAAGGACTTCTGTGCATAGGGCAGGCGGAACATATCTTGTACGGAAAAGTGCAGCTTCGCGGATTGAATCTACCCCGATTCCGTTTACACCCTTACGCCGCCATCGGGTGGCGGTCCTCCTCGGGCCAGTTGGCCCGCTCGAACTCCTCGGGGCTGAGGTACCCCAGCGCCGA
>NZ_NFJE01000009.1:0-130336 GCF_002159695.1 Collinsella sp. An271
GCGCGCGGGCGGTCGGTCGGGTCGCCCCTCGGGGCCCCGCAAGCATACCCCAGGAGCTGGGATATGAATAAAAGCGGAGCTCCTTTGGAACGACTTAACTGTATTGGGTCAATGACACAGAATGGGCAATTTGGCACGCTAGAGGCCTCTATTAGCCCTCTTTAGCGTGCCAAATTGCCCATTCTGTGTCATTGACCCCCTGCCCCCTCTTCTCGAAAGGCGACATGTTCACCCAACGGCATCACCCGAGGGAGCGCCGACCAATCTCCATCGGTCGTTACCCGGTCCGGAAAGAAAACGGTATCACCCGGCCGGAATGCACGGGATAAGGCCTTATCCCGTGCATTCCGGCCGGGTGATACCGTTGTGGTTACAGGTTGCGGCGAGCAAAAGGAGCCTCTCGACGCCCTCCTATATCAGCCCGAGGTCCCTGCAGGCCCGCGCGATGCCGTCCTCGTCGACGTGCGGTGTAACGTGGCTCGCCGCCGCCTTCACCTCGTCCGACGCGTTACCCATGGCCACGCTCGTGCCCACGCATCGAAACATCGAGATATCGTTGCCGCCGTCGCCAAACGCGACGCACTCCTCGGGCTCGATGCCGAAATGCGATTCGTCGTATGCACCCGCCCCCGACAGCGCGGTGGCCAGGCGCCTTTAGGCGCGACCGGTCGCCTTGAGGTGGTACTGGCGCTCGTAGCGACGGGCAAAGGCCAGCAGCAACAGCACCGCCACGATGGAGAACGGCACGCCCGCCAGGCCGATCCAGTTGTAGGTCGCGCCCGTGTTCAACACCATCTGGCCCACCTGGGCGCCGATGGCATTGCCGCCGTTAAAGGCGATCTGCACGCAGGCACCTCCCAGCAGCTCGCCGCCGCCCTGACCGACCTCGACCATCAGGATCTGCTGCGGGCTGGAAACGAAGAACAGCCCGATGGAGACCACGAACATCAGCAGCGCGCACAGCGCCGAACCGCGGCCGAACAGGAAGATGAGCAGCAGGGCCACGCCGGCAAGCGACTGGCCGGCGGCCGCGGCGATGCCCGGGCTCCGACGATCGGCGGCGCGCCCGCCCAGCGTCGAGCCGACCACCATGCCGGCACCAGCCAGCACCAGCAGCATCGGCACCATGCTCTCCGCGAATCCGCCCATATGCTGCAACCAGGGAGAAACGTAGCTCCACCAGCAGAAGATGCCCGTGTTGCCCAGCAGGACCGCGGCGAGGATGAACCACGGGCCGGGGGCCTTCAGAAACGCGAACTGCCCGGCCAGGCCCGCATCGGGGATGGCGTCGAGCACCGGCACGAACCGGTGGATGAGCACCGCCGCCAGCACGGCCCACGCCGCCGCGAACACAAAGGGCGCGTGCCAGGAAAACATACCCGCCATCAGCGTGCCGGCGGGCACGCCGATCATGTTGGCGACCGTCTGGCCAAGGACCATGGTCGCCACCGCCTGGCCCTCACGGCCGGGATCGGCGAGCATCTTGGACGCGAGCGTCGCGGTGCCGAAGAACGCGCCGTGCGGCAGGCCTGCGATGAAACGGCCTGCGAGCAGCATCATCGGATCCCCCGAGATCGCGGAGAGGGCGTTGCCCGCAGCGCAGATCGCCATGAACAGGATGATGAGCCGACGGGGCGGCACACGGCGCCCGATCACGAGCATCGTCGCGCCGACGCAGACGCCCACCGCGTACGCCGTGATGAAGTTGCCCGCCCAGGCGACGGTCACGTCCACGCCCTCCGCCACGACCGGCAGGATGCCCATCATGACAAACTCGGCGAATCCGAGCACGAACGCGCCCATGGCGAGGGCGATGAGGCTCTTTTTCATAGTCGATCCGACCCTTTCTCACAGCAAGAGCCGGACTGCACAAGAGCGGTCCGGCTCGTCATGGCATGTTTGCACCAGCGGATAGTAGCACCCACGCGGGCGCACGGAAAGCGGCAACCCCGATCCCCTTCTATCTCCTTACAAACCATGTGCGAACATCATGCGGCCGTATGGAGACGAAAACCGGCGCGCTTCCGCGCATCTCAGCACCGGCGCCCGCTGCAACCCGACGCGGCGCCCGCAGCGGTCTACGCCAGGCCGACCCTCCAGCTGGCGAACGCGCACAGCGCGCCGAACACGCAGATGACCAGCGCACCGGACAGGTCGGCAAGCATGCCGCCCAATCGACGCTCCCGCTTCCACGCCGTCAGCTCGCCGTCGATGCACTTCCAGATGCGCCACAGCAGCAGCGCGCACCCGATCACACCCACGGCATTCTGGAGCATGAGCTCGCCGCAGATGAGGCCGATGAGGTTCGCTGCGGCATACCCGCCGTCTCCCGCCTGGTAGTGCTGCTTCACGAACTTGAGCAGCCACGCGACGAGCGGCTGGCACATGGCCGAGATGAACGACACCGTCAGCGTCGGGTTCTGCTCCATGGCGTCCTGCAGCGCCGAGATGGACCCGCCTCCGACCATCCACACGTATCCTATCATCGCGAGCGGGACCACGACCATGATGACCTGCACCGTCGTGAAGATCTTGGCGGTGCGCGCCTCGTACTTGGACTGGGGACGGGCCGCCTGCCTGGGCTTTTCGACGGCATCGGTGGGCCTGATCGAGCGCTCGTCGTCGAGCTTCGTTCCGCGCGCCGCCGCCTGAGCACGAGTCGTCTTTGCCATGGTGTCCCCTTTCGCGGGCGATCCTTCGTCGTCTTGGGAAGATTCCCGTTCATTCTGCCAGATGCGCACCGAACATAACGCCCATCTGGCAGGGTGAGCAGGACTCGCCCCTCGTTCAGCACGCGCCCGCAGCAGGCAAGCGCCGCGGGCGCGTAAAGAGGGTCGGAAAGGCGCCGGGGAATGCCGGTCAGGCCGCCCCTCACACGCCTTTCCGCAGATGCACCTAGTGCAGCTCGGGCCAGTAACCCTTGTTGGCCTCGATCAGGTCATCGAGGATGAGCTTGGCGACCTTGGCGGACGGCACGGTCGCAGACAGCGACAGCGCCTGCCACAGCTTCTGGTAGCTGTGCTCGACCCAGGCCTGGACGACGAGCTTCTCAACGGAGACCTGCTGCTCGAGCATGCCCTTCTGCCACTGGGGCACCTGGCCCTGGCAGATCTTCTCGTAGCCGTTCCTGCCCACGATGCAGGGGACCTCGACCATGGCGGTCGGGTCGAAATTGGACACCGCGCCGTCGTTGGGAACGATCAGCAGGAAGCGCTCCATGGTGTTCTCGGCCAGTGCGCAGGCAAGGTCCACGATGTAGGTGGCGTGCGCGTCGGCCTCGAAGCCGCAGCCCTCGGCGGTGCCCTTCTCAATCACCTCGCGGCAGGCGCCGAACACGCGCTTCTCGCGGCCGTCCATGACCTCGTTGGCGCGCGTGTAGTTGGGATCGGAGGTCTCCACCACGTAGTCCGGGAAGATGTAGTACTTGAGGTACGTGTTCGGGATGGTCTCGGGATCGAGCGCGTACACGTCCTTGGCCTTGCCGAAGGTGTGGACCCAGGACTCGTCGATGTGCTGCTCCTGGCCCGGCTCATGGCTGATGCCGTCGAGGTAGCCGTTCTTGGCCATGTGCTTCTTGATCTCCGGCATGAGGTCGTTGCCGTCCTTGTCGTAGATCCTGGTGAACCAACCGTAGTGGTTCAGGCCGTAGTAGCTGTACTGCAGCTCGCGACGGTCCTTGATGCCGCACATGACGGCCATCTTGTCCATCAGGTCGATCGGCATGTCGCAGATGTTGATGATCTTGCTGTTGGGACGAAGCACACGGCAGGCCTCGGCGACGATGGCCGCCGGGTTGGAGTAGTTGAGCATCCACGCGTCGGGGCTCCACTTCTCCATGTAGTCGAGGATCTCGATGACGCCGCCGATGGAGCGCATGCCGTAGGCGATGCCGCCAGGTCCGCAGGTCTCCTGGCCGAGGACGCCGTACTTCAGCGGGATCTTCTCGTCCTTCTCGCGCATCGCGTACTTGCCGACGCGGATGTGGGCGAGCACGAAGTCGATGCCGGTGAAGGCGGTCTCGGGATCGGTCGTGTAGTTGAACTCGATCTCGGGGGCGTTCTCGCGGAAGTAGATCTCGCAGGCCTTGGCCACGATCTCCTGGCGCTCGGCGTCGTTGTCGTAGAAGGTGATCTTGTTCACCGGGAAGCGGTCGTGCTCCTCGAGAAGCATGAGGGCGATGCCCGGCGTGAAGGTGGAGCCGCCGCCGGCGATAGTCACCGCATAGGACTTCTTGGACATGGCTGATCGTTCCTTTCCCGGTCGCAATGGGTTTGGTGAGCCTCGCGTTGCGACCACGACGCGGGGCCTTTGTTCACCTCGGGACCTCCTGGGGTGCGGGGCGACTAGCGGCGCAGTAAGTCAAGCCGCCCCGCTCGAAGGGGTTTCGCGCATCGATGCGCGGGGTAGGCGGGCTCGATCCGCTACATCAGCTTCTCGAACTCATCGCGGACCTTGGCGACCTTGAGTCCGATGATGATCTGGACCGACTTGCCCTTCTTCATGCATCCGCTCGTGCCGATGGCCTTGAAGTCCTTGTCGTCGGCGACGAGGGTCTCGTCCTTGACGTTCAGGCGCAGGCGGGTGACGCAGTTGGTCACGTCGACGATGTTGTCGGGACCACCCACGAGCTCCATGCACGCCGCGGCGGTGACAGCGTAGGGGTTCTCCTCGGCGCCGGCCTCGATGGCCGCAGCACCGCCGCCCTGCTTGGCCGCACGGTACTCGGCCTTGCTGCGGAACTTGATCTCCTCCTCGTCGTCCTCGCGACCGGGGGTCTTGAAGTCGAACTTGAGAATGAGGAAGCGGAAGACGACGAACCAGATGCCGGTGAAGACAAGGCCCACGACCAGACCGGTGAGGTAGGTCATCCAGTGGTTGGCCCACAGCGGGATGAGGTTCAGCGAGCTGATCTCGATGAGGCCGCCGGCGAAGACGCCCACGACACCCACTGCATTCATGGCCGTGGCGAGGCACGCAGCAAGCGCGCAGTGGACGATGAACAGCGCGGGAGCGATGAACAGGAACGTGAACTCGATGGGCTCCGTCACGCCGCAGAAGATGGCGGTGAGGGTGATGGGGATCAAAAGACCCAACAGCTCCTGGCGCTTCTCGGGCTTGGCGGTGGCGTAGAAGGCCAGCGCGATGCCGGGGCAGCCGAACATCTTGGACCAGGTGGAGCAGGTGAAGGCCGCGTAGGGCGCAAGCTCGGTAAGCGGGGCGGAAGAGGCCGCGATCTCGGGGAGCTGCTTGGCGAAGGCAGCGTAGATGCCGCCGTTCACCACGGCGTTGTCATAGTAGAACGGGCTGTACAGCAGGTGATGCAGGCCGAAGGGGATGAGCGCGCGCTCCAGGAAGGCGAAGATCCACACACCGGGCAGGCCGACCGTTGCCACGAAGCCCTGGAAGGCGCGGATGCCGTCCTGCACGTGCGGCCACACCAGGCAGGCGACGAGCGCGGTGGGCAGCATCACGAAGAACGCGATCATGTAGACGAACGTGGAGCCGGAGAACACGCCGAGCCACTCGGGAAGCTCGGTCTCGAAGAACTTGTTGTGCAGCGCGATGACGATGCCGGAGATGGCGAGGGCGCCGATCATGCCCATGTCGAGCGTCTTGATGCTCGCGACCATGGCGAGACCCGAGGAGCCGCCGACCTCAGCGGAGAAATCGACACCGAAGGTCGGGCCCCACTGGGACAGCATCGTGGACACGAAATAGTTGAAGGTGAGGTAGGCGACGAGCACTTCCATGCAGCAGCGCGCGTTCTGCTTGTTGGCCAGGCCGATGGGCAGCGAGACCGCGAACAGCAGCGGCAGCTGGTTGAAGACCGTCCAACCGCCCTGCAGGATCACGTTCCACACGCCGTACCACAACGTATCGGGAGCCGCCAGCGAACCGAAGATGACCTCGGTGGTGAACAGCGTGCCGAGGCCGATCACCACACCGGCGAACGCAAAGAGAAGCACCGGGGTGAACATGGCACCGCCGAACTTCTGGATCTTTTGCATCATGGGAGGCTTCCTCCTTTCTTGCTTACGTCGTCCGGACAGGCGATACCCGGACGCCAATTCTCTCGTATAACCTGCATTTCCCCTGCTCAGAAGCTTGCCGGCGTTTGCTACCCAACATGTTCGTACAAGTTATGGCTTAATTATGCGATTCTTGTTCGTACAAGTCTATCCATACCGCAGGCGGCGCGGCGAACGGTCGGAATTCACCGGTGAACGCTATTGTTGTTCGTACAAGTTAGCGAGAGCCGAGACGGGCGCGCCGACCTGGTCGTGCAAGATGCCGTGGTCATGCGCATTACATCGGTCTATACTCTGTATAGCAAGTTGTTCGAATAGGTGATGCAATGCCCAAAGCAGTGTTCCAGGATATCTATCGCGCCCTCAAGCAGAACATCGAGGACGGGATCTTCTCATACCAGTCGTTTCTCCCCTCCGAGGCGGAACTCACCGCGCGATTCGACTGCTCGCGCAGCTCCGTCCGCCGTGCGCTGCGCATGCTCGCGGAAGACGGGTACGTCCAGTCGCAGCAGGGCAAGGGCGTGCGCGTCATACGCAACCCCGCGCTTCTTGACATCAGCGGCTATAACGGGCTGGAGACGTTCAACGAGCTCGCCACGCGGCTCGACTTCACGCCGCACACCGACGCCGTGCTGCTCGAGGAGATCGTTGCCGATGACGGGCTCGCAGAGACGACGGGGTTCGCCACGGGAAGCCGCCTCACCCACATCATGCGCGCGCGCCGCGCCGACGACATACGCATCTCGACCGACGAGAGCTTCTATCTTGCCGACGAGGTGCCCGGTTTGACGCTCGAGATCATCGCGAACTCGGTCTACGCCTACCTCGAGGGCGAGCTCGGCATGAAGATCGGCACGAGCAAGCGCACCATCACCGTGGAAGCGGCGACCGAGACCGACCGGCGCTACATCGACCTCGGCGAATTCAACGCGGTGGGCGTCATGCGCTCGCACACCTTCGACGCCGACGGCGTCATGATCGAGTACACCGAATCCCGCCAGCGCCCGGGATTCTTCGCCTACCACGAGACCGCTGTCCGCTCACAGCGCTAGCGTGCAAACTGGGGACGTACCTTCCGCATGCACATTTGCAAATCCGGGGACGTACCTTCGGCGTGCATTCTGGGGCTCACATGCAAATCGGGAACGTACCTGTTGCGTAATTTTTTATGCATATCGCATATCGGGAGCGCACCCGCTGCGCCAGAATGATGCACGCAGCAGGTACGTCCCCGATTTGCAATAGTGCATGCGGAAGGTACGTCCCCGGATTTGCATTCCGGCGCGGCTACTCCGCGGTCACGCACACGCTGGGGCAGATGTCGGCGAGCGGGCACTCGCCACATAGCGGCTTGCGCGCATCGCAGATCTCGCGGCCGAGCATGATCCACTGGTGGTTGACGTCGTTCCAGTACTCGCGCGGCAAGATCTTGAGCAGGTCCTGCTCCGTTTTAAGCGGCTCTTTCTCATGGGTCTTCGGAGACAGCTTGAGCCGATGCGCGATGCGGTTCACATGCGTGTCGACCGCGATGCCCTCGACGATGCCGTACCCGACGTTCAGCACGATGTTCGCCGTCTTGCGCCCCACGCCTGGAAGCTTGACCAGCTCCTTCATATCGGCCGGAACCTGACCGCCGTAGTCGGCCACGATCATCTGCGCGCATTCGACGCAGTGCTTCGCCTTGGTCTTGTAGAAGCCGAGCGACTTGATCACCTCGGAGATCTCGGCAGGCGTCGCCCCCGCCATGGCCTCCGGCGTCGGCCAGCGGCGAAAGAGCTCCGGCGTCACCTTGTTCACCTGGGCGTCCGTGGTCTGCGCGGACAGCAGGACCGAGATGACCAGCCTGAATGGGTTCTCATGGTCCAAAAAGCACTCGACCGGACCGTAGCGCTCGTTCAGGCGCCGGCACACCTCGATGGCGCGCTCGCGCTTCGCCGCATTCGTCTCGCGTGGCATCAGGCATCGTCCCTTTCCGTCGTATCGGTTTCCCGCTCTCCGTGCGCGGCCGAGGCGGACCCCTCGTCTTCCGGCGTCTCGAAGATGACCTCGTCCGCTTCCTGCGAGCGGTCGCCTTCGTCAAACCCCAGCACGCGCAGCGCCTCCGTCTCGCTCTCGAGCGCGGTAACGCCCCTGAGTTTGCGCTCTATGGCGCGCGTGCGCGTGGTCATGAGGGTCTCGACGGTCGAGCCGGCGCGGTTGATCTGCTCGTAGGCCTTCTGCAGGGCGGCCTGGTATCGCGGAAGCTCCGCCTTGACCGCGGAGAGCACGCGCTGGATCTCGTCCGCCTGCCGCTGAAACGCAAAGCTCTGATAGCTCATCTGCAGGCTGTTGAGGATGGCCGCCATGGTCGAGGGGCCCGCGACGCTCACCTGGTAATCGCGCTGGATCGTCTCGACCAGCCCGGGCATGTCGACCACCTCGGCGTACAGGCCCTCGAACGGCAGGAACATGATGGCGAAATTCGTGGTCTCCGGCACAGACAGGTACTTGGTCGAGATGTCGCGCGCCTCGGTGCGGATGCGCAGCTCCAGCTGCTTGCGCGCCGACGCGATGCCCTCGGTATCGCCTGCATCGATCGCATCGCGCAGGTGCTCGTACGCATCGCCGGGGAATTTCGCATCGATGGGCAGCAGCACCGGCTCGGACCCCTCGACCGGGATGCGCACGGCGAACTCCACGCGCTCGACGCTGCCGGGCTTGGTCGCGACGTTTTGCACATACTGATCGGGCGCCAGGATATCGGCTAGTATCGCCCCCAGCTGCACCTCGCCCAAGATACCGCGCGTCTTCACGTTGCCGAGCACGCGCTTGAGGTCGCCCACGCCCTGCGCGATGCCCTGCATGTCGCCCAGGCCCTTGTAGACCGCCTCGAGCTGGTCGCTCACCTGCTTGAAGGACCGCGTCAGACGGTTTTCGAGCGTAGCCTGCAGCTTTTCATCCACCGTCTCGCGCATGCGCTCGAGCTGGCGCTCGTTGTCGACGCGGATGGCGCGCAGCTGGCGATCGACCGATACGCGCATCTCGCCCAAGCGGGTGTCGACGGTCTCGCGGCTCTGGCCCAGCTGCGCCTGGACCTCGCGACGCAGGTCATCGACCTTGGCGTCCATGCGGCTGAACTCGCGCGCCGTGGTGTCGAAGCGCTGCTGGTCGACCGCCGCAACCGACGCGGCATGCTGGCTCAGCCCCGAGGCCACGGCGTGCGTCTGCGCCACCACGGGACCCATCGACTCGACCGCCATCGCGCAGCGCTCCGCCGACTCTGCCGCCTGCCGCGCGACGTCGAGGGCTTGCGCCCGGGTTCGTCTCATCTGCATGACGCCGACCGCCGCCACGGCAGACAGCACGACAGCCGCGGCGGCGGCAAGCACTGCAATCATCAAGAGCTCAGTTTCCATGAACCGCCCGTCTCGTATCCGTTCATCTATCTGCCGTCATTATATCGAGGTGCGCGAGGCGGCACATGCATCGGCGCCCCGCTACCCGAATACCGTGATCCCGAGGGACCATCCTCGGACGCGCTCCCACAGATTCGCAAGGAGGCCGGCCACATCGTCAGGCGAGGCGCCGTTGATGATGCAGGTCAGAATGTATGAAACCAGAAATGCCGCCACGAGCATCAGCGGAACCAGGATGAACATCCCCACAATCCGAAGCGCGCCGTGCCGCTTGCGCCGTCGGGCGCGCTGGCGATCATATGCGCGCTCTTCGCGATACGTCTCCTGCGCGAGCGAGTACTGGTTCCACGGCTGCTGAGACGGTCCCCGCTCGGGATAGCCGGAGGCAGGCTGGGTCGAGGCCCCGTACGCAGCGGAAGCCTCCTGCGGACCCGGACCCGCAGGGCCCGCTGCCGGATATGCCACCTGGGGTGCGCCGGAAGCAACGGGTGCGCCGCCTTGCGGCATCGCCGCCTGAGGAGCGGGCGGCGGCGCATATGCCGAGGCTGTTGCAGCAGGAACCTGTCCCCCACCGAACGCGATGGGCGACCGGTCGTGAACCGGGACGTCTGCCTGGGGCGACATCGGGGCCGCAGAGGATGGCGGCGGAGGCGCTGCGCCCCCGCTCCAGCCCGAAGCCGCCGGTGGCGCACCGTATTGCCGGCGCTGCTCTCTCAGCAGCCGCTCCGCAGCCCGCTGGGGTGTTTCGAGAAATAGGTTCATGTGCAGGCCTCCAAATCGAGGCGTGCACGGGAGAGGGTCTCTCCATTGTGAGTGCCCGGGACCGCATCGTCAAGATGAAAGAGCGCCCCCGCGCATCCTCGACGGCCGCACCGGAAGCGCAGGGCGGCGCCATCTGGCTTCGGGGCGCGGGTCAAGCCGGGATGCCCCTTCGCGGGAAAGCCGGGCCATGCCCTGAAGGGGAACACCCGCCCGTCTCTTGGCCGGCCGCGCCCTCGGCTACGGGCCTTACGCCCATCCCCCGATAGTCCCCCCACCACGACCCTCCAGCACATGCACCGAGGGGCGCTTGAGAACCTGCGGACGCGCGTGCTGGAGGTCGGCACCGGAGGGGTCAGCGGAAAACTAGGTAGAGGACCTGGCAACCATCCGGCAGCGGCCAGCGTACCGGTCGGGATCGGCGGACTTGCCAGCCAGCCGCGGCGGGCAGCCTGCTATCGCGCGCTACGCGATGGGCATCTGCTCCCATGAGCCGTCGGCGCGCGGCACCTCGACCGTTCGGTAGCCCACGGCCGCCGCGTGGTCGTACGCCCTCGCGATGCCGTCGCAGATATCTTTCGGATAGTGCCCGTCAGAACCCACCGTGATGGGCACGCCGGCGCGGAAGAAGCGCTCGAGCAGGCCGCGGGCGGGATAGTAGTCGCCCACGCCCTTGCGCCAACCCGCTGTGGACAGCTCCACGCGCTTGCCCGTGTCGCGCGCGCACGCGGCCATCTCATCCCACAGCGGGGCCAGGTCGATCGTGGGCGCGAACCCCTCGTTTACGAAACGCATCGCGAGATCGGGGTGCGCCATGGTGTCGAACAGGTCGCATGCGCAGGCGCGGCACCAAGTCTCCTCGTAGCGCCGCCACACCTCGTCGGGACCGAGCTCGGTCCAGATATGCTGGTCGGTCGCGTCGTCGATCCAGGCGCCGTCCTCTTGGCTGCCCAGCCAGTGCACCGAGCCCAGGCGCACGACCGCATCCGCCGACCAGCGGCGGATGTTCTCCTCGCAGCCCTCGTACCAGTCGCACTCGAACCCATAGATATACTCGATCTCGGGGTGCGCGTCGCGCGCGGCCTCGAAGGCCGCCCGGTGCGCTGCCAGCTCATGCTCCACGACCTGGACGGCCCCCGCCGGATCCATGATGCGCGGCAGCGTGAGGTGGTCGGTCGACACGATCACGCGGCAGCCGGCCGCCGCCGCAGCGCAGGCGTTCTCCTCGAACGTGCCCACGCCGTCGGAGAAATGCGTATGGGTATGGGTGTCCACGATGGAGCGGGCGGGCAACGGGGTAGCCATGGGAACTCCCTTTCTTTCTTGAACAGCCGACGATGCGGCCCCTCGATAGCGGTATTTTCGCACGAAACGGAACGCCGTCTCCGATCGATCCCGAAACCCGTTCGAGCTTCGAGGCCTCCGCATCGCCCGGTCTCCGGGACCTTACAAAGACCCCGACGCCTCCCAAGGAATCTCATCGTCCTTCCGAAAACGCCGAGCCCTCCGCACGGTCCCTGTCGCGCAACCATGCGGAAGGCTCGGCGTCCGGTGCGGCCGCGCACGATGGGGCAGAGCGGATACCGCGCCACCCCGGACCCCGCCGCGCACCGGTCGTCAAGCGCCCCCGGCCGACAGCGAAAACCGCGCCCGCATAGGTCCCGCGCTAGCGCAGGGCGTTGGTCCAGGCGGTGCGGCCGTTCGCGCCGACGCACTCGAAGCGCAGGTAGGTCTCGGTGCCGCGCAGCGTGAACTCGGCGCGCTCCAGCAGCTCGCCCTCAGGGGCGATACGGGTCTCGCCCACGCCGATCGGGCCGCCGCAGATCAGGTTCACGCGCTCGCAGGGGCTGCACTCGATCCAGGCGCGCCCGTCGTTCACGCCGAACCCGTGCACTTCGGGACCGGAGCTCGAATAGTAGCGCCCGTCGAGCAGCGCCCGCACCACGGCGTCGCGCGTCAGCTCGGGCGCGCACACGACGACCCAGCCGCCGAACGCATCGTCGAACGTCCCGGGGTTGTGGTTGTCGTCGGCGGCGATCGCGCCCACGTGAATCCCGCGACGCAGCAGCATGTCCCAATAGACCGTATCGGCACCCAGCGCGCACTCGTTCACCGTGTCGTAGTTCCACACCTCGATGCCGAAGGCGCAGTCGAGACCCATCAGGTCCTCCGGCTCGATGCGGCTCCAGATGGGATGGTTGTACGTCACGGCGCACCCGTGCGCAGCGAGCTCGGCACCGAGCTCGCGCGCCACCGCCAGGCCGTCCCACGTGCCCACATACGCCGGCGGCTCCAACCGCTCCATGTGCGCGAAGCGCTCGGGCGCCGCCGCGACCATCTCGTCGGTGCCCAGGATGCCGTGCATGTGGTGGCAGCGCAGGCGCGCGGTATGCGACTCGTCGGCATACAGGTAGGCCGACGCCTCGATACCGGGCAGGATGATGAAATCCTCGCGGTCGAACTCCCCCGAGTAGTCCGTGAACAGGTCGTGCTCGGACAGGCAGAGGAACTGGTACCCGCGCTCACGGAACGCGGTCACCGCCTCCGCGGGCGTCAGGCACCCGTCGGAGTTGGTGGTATGGCTGTGCAGGTTGCCCTTGTAGCGAGGCATGTCCTGCAGCGACGGAAGACCCTGCTGGTCGGCAATCATGGCGGCTCCTTACATCCCCTTGTGCTCTCACCTTCGTATCCGGCGAACCGGCGGCGCGGCGCAGCCGGCCCGATTCTCCCCTCGCGCGCAAGCTCCACCCGCTGCATCGCCAAAACACCCGGCCCCGCGAGAGCGAAGCGAGGCCGGGTGCACAGGAAGGGGTGCTGGACGGCGGGCGAAAAGACACGCGCGTCCTCGCCCGACAGCGCTACGCGGCCGCCGGGATGATCAGGCAGTCGTGCTTGGGAAGGGACAGATAGACCGTCTCGCCCGTGCCGAACATGTGGAAGCTGCGGAACAGCACGTCCACGCGCAGGGTCGAGGCGCCCACGCGCACGGTGTAGCGCAGGACGTTGCCGCGCGGCATGCTGCCGGCGACCATGCCCTTGAGCACATAGACGTCATCGGCCTCGGGCTCCTCGACGGAGATGCCGATGGTCTCGGGGCGCACGGCGACCACCTGGTCGGCAGCGACGCGCTCACCGGTCAGATCGGCGAACTCGGCGGCCGTGAGCTGGTTGTAGCTGCCGATGAAGCTCGCGGCGAACTCGGAGACCGGCTTGGTGTAGACGTCGACCGGGCTGCCCGCCTGCTCGATGCGGCCGGCATGGAACAGCTGGATCACGTCGGACATGACCATGGCCTCGTCCTGGTCGTGCGTCACGAAGATCGAGGTCAGGCCCAGCTCCTGCTGGATCTCGCGGATGCGGGACTGCAGGGCGCGGCGCAGCTTGGCGTCGATGGCCGACAGCGGCTCGTCGAGCAGCAGGACCTTGGGCTCGGTCACGATGGAGCGGGCGAGCGCCACACGCTGCTGCTGACCGCCGGACAGGTTCGCGGGGTAAGTCTTCTCCTTGCCCTTGAGCTCGACCATCCCCACGGCGCGGGCAACCTTCTCGTCGATCTGGTCGGCCGGGACCTTCTGCATCTTGAGGCCGAAGGCGATGTTCTGCGCCACGTTCATGTTGGGGAACAGACTGTACTGCTGGAACACCATGCCGATGTTGCGCTTGGAGGCGGGCACGTTGGTCACGTCGACGCCGTCGAGGATGATCTTGCCCTCGGAGACCTGCTCCAGACCGGACAGGCAGCGCAGCAGGGTGGACTTGCCGCAGCCCGACGGGCCGAGCAGCGTCACGAGGTCGCCCTTCTCGATCCCGAAGTTGATGTGGTCGAGCACGGTATTGTCGCCGAAACGCTTGACGACATCGTGGAACTCAATATAAGCCATGGGTTAACTACTCCTTTACGCTCGCTTCCGGGACGCACCCTGGAGCTTAAGCACGATACCGGTGACCAGGGCCACCACCACGAAGATAACGACGACGATGGCACTCGAAAGGCCGCTGGAGACGTCCATGTTGGCCTGCAGGAACACCTGGATGTTCTGGTAGTTGGTGCCGGCAATGTTGTTGGCAAGCACGAAGTCGCCGAAGATGATGCTCTCGGCGAGCAGACTCGACACGAGGATGCCCGAGAAGATGTTGGGCAGCACGACCTGGACGTAGGCGCGGAAGCGACCGCAACCCAGCATCTCGGCGGCCTGGATGAGCATCTCGGCGTCGATGGAGTTCAGCGCGTTGCGGATGCCCTGGTAGATGTAGGGCAGCACCAAGATGGTATAGGCGCCGAACAGCATGAACATGCGGTTGGACAGGATGGTGCCCGTGCCGGTGTACAGCGAGATGATGCCGATGGACAGGATGACGCCCTGCAGCGCGTAGGGGATCATGCAGAGGAACTGCATGGCGCCCGCGAACTTGCGGTTCACGGCAACCACCACGTACATCGCCATGAGGATCAAAACGATGGTGATCAAGACGCTCACGATGCACAGGACGAGCGTGCGGCCGATAGAGCTCCAGAACGTCATGTTGCTGAACAGCTCGATGTAGTTGCGCAGCGTGAAGCCGGAGGGAAGGATGTCGGTCCACTCGACGAACAGCGAGTAGATGAAGGTGGTCACGAACGGGACCAGCAGGTAGATGGCGACGACGGCCAAAAAGATCTTGCCCGCAAGCGAGGTCTTCTTGCCGCCCGCCTGGACAGCTACGACCTTACTCATACGAGCTCCCTCCCCTTAGCGGCACGGCGCGTGAAGTAGTTGTTGACGAGGGTGCAGATGACCATCAGCGCGATGAGGACCATGGCGAGGGCACCACCGGTGGCGGCGTCGGTCTGCACGTCGCCCTTGAAGCGCGAAGTGATCTGCAGGGCGAGCAGCGCGTAGTTGTTCATCACGAGCGCGTAAGCGGTCGCATAGGCGGCAAGCGCGTTGGAGAACAGCACCGACAAGGTGCCCAGGATCGACGGCATGAGGTTGGGGATGACGATGCGGAACCAGTAGTCGAAGGTCGTGGCCTTGAGGATGGTCGCGGCCTCACGCCACTCCTTGCGGATGCCGGCGAACGCCGGGATCATCAACAGGGTCGCCAGCGGGATCTGGAAGTAGATGTACATCAGCACCAGGCCCTCGGAACCGTACAGGTTGAAGTCAGCGAGGAACGGGATGCCGAAGTTCTGGCCGATGAGCGTCAGCACGCCGGAGTTGCCCATGAGAATCATGAAGGCGAAGGCCAGCGGCACGCCGGAGAAGTTCGACATCATGTTGAGGACCATCGTGAACGCGTTCTGCACGCGCGGGCTCGCCTCGGAGCAGAAGCGCGCGGCCAAAAACGCCACGATGATGCCCACCACGGCCGAAAGGAGACTGATCCACACGCTGTTCCAGATGGACTGCTGGTAGAGCGGGGTGGTGAAGACGCGGATGAAGTTCTCGAGACCGAGCGAGCCGGACTCGCGGCCGATCACGCTGTTCAATGCCAGCTGCAGAAGCGGCATGATCTCGAACAGCGCCACGACCACAAAGAACGGAACGACCGCGAGATATCCGAGCCACGGGCGACGCTTGGCGACCTTGGTGGTCGCCTCGGCCCTGCTCACCTCCTGCCGTCCCGCCACTGCGGTTTGCTGCATTGCGCACTCCTTACCTTAATGCGGGGGCGGGCCGCATACGGCCCGCCCCCAATCGATTTCGCATCACTCGAATTAGCCGAGAATCGGGATGATGTTCTCCTGATACCAGGTGATCATGTTCTGGCTGACCTCGCTCCAGACAGTCTCGTCGACACTCTGGACCTGGTCGCCGTACTGGGAATCGTCAAGGCGCATGGCCTGGACATCCTCGGGCAGCTCGACGTCGCGGATGGGAGTCGCATAGCCGCGGGCAAGGTTGATCTGGCCCTCATCGGACAGGATGAACTCGCGAGCGAGGCAGGCCGCCGCCGGATGCGGGGCATTCTTGTTGATGATGGTGCAGTAACCCGAGCGGATGGAAGCATCGGTCGGGATGTTCACCGAGAAGGACGCGTTGGGGTTGTTCTCGAGAATCTGGGCGCGGTAGTTCAGCGCGTTGTAGTCCCAGTTGACGCAGACGTCGATCTCGCCGGACTCGATACGGGCGAGCGAGGCGTCGGAGACGTCCAGACGGCCCGCCTCGGCGAGCTGCTGCAGGAAGTCATAGCCGGGCTGCATGTCGTCGATGCTGCCGCCAAGCGCATTGGCAGCGGCGAGCACGGCGTACTGGGCCACGGCGGCAGCGGTCACGTCGCCGATGCAGACGTTGTAGTCACCATCGAGCAGATCCTGGAAGCTCGTGGGGGCCTCGGGCACGTTGGCGTCGTTGGACATGATGGAAATGGTTCCGTAGTAGCCGACGATCCAGTCGCCATCGTCGTCCTTGGCCCAGTCGGGGATCTCATCCCAGTAGCTGGTCTTGTACTTGAGGGTCAACTCCTGCTCCTCGGCCACCGGGCCCCAGGACTGGCCCACATCGCCGATGTCCTTGGTGCCGTCGGCGCCCTCCTCGCGGAACATGGAGAGCTCCTCGGCGCTGGACATATCCTGGTCGGCATGGGTGATGCCGTACTCAGACTCGATGTCCTCCCAGGTCTCAACCCAGTTGGCCCACGTATCGGGCATGCCTACGGACTGGATCTCGCCCTCCTCCTGAGCCTGGGAGATGAGATCCTCGAGCGACATCGAGTTGTAATCGACATCGGAAGCGGCAGAACCGCCATCATCGCAACCCGTCAGACCCATGCTGGCAACCGTGGCCATACCCGCCATGCCGGCGAGAATCCCAAAGAACTGCCTGCGCGACACGCCGCGCTCGATGGCGGCGCGAACGACCGTTTCCCTGTTCATCAATGCCTCCCTCATTCATTGCATTCGATTCACGGTGGAGGCTCCGGGCCGCGGATACGCACCGCGTCGGCCTGAACGTGACGCCTCGCACACAACACGTTGCACTATAGGTGCATAAAACCTTGGAACGTGGTGGCAACGGCCCTTCTTTACAGGCCCCTAACTGCCCTGTAGTCCCCGTTTTCAAACGTGAAACACGCTCTTTACAGTTTCAAGACAAACGGTGCGGGCACGCCGCCGAGACGACGGGCCGTGTCGGCCCTCAGCGAAAGGCGATGGTCTTCACCACCACGGGCACGGCGTCTCCCACCGGCCGACCGATGTCGATGTAATCCCCGCACCCGACCGAGACGCCGTCAAGCACCACCACCTGGCGCAGCCCCAGCACGGCGAGCTGCTGCCCCAGTGCCTTCGCGAAATCGCCCTCCACGAGCACGACCGCGCCGGGCGCGAGCGCCTGCCGGAGCTCCCGGGCGATCTGCACCACCTGCTGCCTGCTCGCATGCTCCGGACCGCGGAAGGACACCGCGGCGCGCCCGCCATCGTGCAGCCGGCGCCCGCGAGCGATGCAGTTGGCGAGGGTCCCGTGGTCTTCCGTCCCGCCGGAAAACACGTCGACGATCGGCAGGTTGCGCTGCGGCAGCATCCCGTCCGCCGCGAATACCGTGCTGCCCGACAGCGTCATGCTTATCGGAAGCGGCTGTTCCGGCACGGTAACCGGAGCCGTCTTGTAGCAGAACGGCACCATTGCCCGCGCGCAGAACGTCCAATCCGCGGCGGGCAGTGCGGCCGATCCGCGCCGATCCCCGATCGGCCATCTCTCCACATACATGAAAAGCCCCGGCGGGCGGTGAAACCCGTCGGGGCGAACGCGACGCGACAGCTTGCGTTTTGCGCTGGGCGGCAAGTGGGCCGGACAGCTTAGTAGTTGACCACGTGCTCCTCGAAGTAGCTCTGCGGATGGTTGCAGACCGGGCAAATCTGCGGAGCGGTGGGGCCGACATGCAGGTGGCCGCAGTTGCCGCACTTCCACACCTTGACGCCCTCGCGGGTAAAGACCTCGCCCTTCTCCACGCGCTCGGCGAGCTTGAGATAGCGCTCCTCGTGAGCCTTCTCGACGGCGCCGACGCCGCGGAACTTGGCGGCGATCTCCTTGAAGCCCTCCTCGTCAGCGGTCTTGGCGAACTCGTCGTACATGGTGGTCCACTCGTAGTTCTCGCCGGCGGCCGCATCCTTGAGGTTGGTCAGGGTGTCGGGCACAGCGCCGTCGTGCAGGTACTTGAACCACAGCTTGGCGTGCTCGGACTCGTTGAGGGCGGTCTCCATGAAGATGTTGGAGATCTGGACGTAACCGTCCTTCTTGGCCTTGGAGGCGTAGTAGCGATACTTGGTATGGGCCTGAGACTCACCTGCAAACGCGGTCTCAAGGTTCTTCTTGGTCTGGGAGTTCTCGAAGTCCATTGGTGTTCCTCCTTTGTGTAGCAAGATGTCCGATACAGGCTTTCGGACATCCTTATTGTAAATGATTCCTAATAAGGAACCACTTACCTTATTGTCCCTATACCCAACTTCACGACGGCTACACATGACGTGCAAATCGGGGGCAACCGCGGCGCAACTCTGGGGACAGTCCCTCAAATTTCACGGAGGAGGCATGTGCCTCCTCCGTGAAATTTGAGGGACTGTCCCCAGAGTTGCGCCGCGGTTGCCCCCGATTTGCACAGGACTACGCGATGCTCCAGACGTCCCCTTCTGCCCTCGCAAAGCCCTCGCGCACCAGATCGGCGAGGATGGAGGCGACTTCATCGCTGGAAACGGTATCGCGGCCGGCACCGATCTCCATGTCGTTCAAGCCCGCGCGAACCTCTTCGAGGACGAGCCCGGGGCGTCCGGACGCCTGCGCGTCGAGCAGCATGCGCACGATGTGGGCTCGCTTCTGACGGCGCGACCCCTCGAATCGCGACTGCCGCGTATAGGAGCTTGAGCGCCGCGACGGATTGGGGATCGTCTTTTTGAGATATGCGCCGTAGTCGAGCATGGCGTAATACCAGGAGCGCGGGGTGTCATCGGCGTCCTGCGGCATAGCGTACGGGCCTTCGCCCGTCTCCCCCGCACGCGCAGGGCAGGACGCCTCGGCAAGCGGCGTAAGCTCCCGGTCGGGCACGCCGGGCACATCGGGAAAGAAGTGGTGCAGCAGCACGGTGCGCACATTCGTCTCGAGGTAGACGCCCGGCAGGTCGAACGCGAACGCGCGGATTCCCTGTGCGGTTGCCGGACCGATACCCGGCAACGCCTTGAGCTGCGCGGTCTCGCGGGGAAACGCGCCGTCGTAATCGGAAACCACGGCCTCCGCTGCCGACTTGAGGGCCAGGGCGCGACGGTTGTACCCCATCCCCTGCCATGCGGCCAGCACGTCGCTCACGCTCGCCCGCGCCAGCGCCTCGACGGTCGGGAAGCACTCCAGCCACTCGCCCCACCGCGTCATGACGCGCACCACCTGCGTCTGCTGGAGCATGACCTCCGAAAGCCAGATCTCGTAGGGGTCGCGCGTGCGGCGCCAGGGAAGATCGCGATACAGGCGCGTCCCTTCGGCTCGTACAAGCGTGCGAAACGTTTCGATATCAGGCACAGGCGCTCCTTGGGACGTGAGGACGGAGCGCCCGGGCTACTGCTGGTTGAACCGCGGACAGCTCTCGCCGCACGATACGTACGTGTAAAACGCGTTGCGATCGGCAAACTTGGGATCGACCGCCGGCGTATTCTTGCCGTTGACCACGTCGTCGAGCGTGACGGAATCAAGATAGCTGAAGACCAGCGCCTGCGTACCGACCCAGATGGGATGATAGCAGCATGTGGCCTGGCGGGAGCATATCCCCTCCTCGCCCGTGCAGTCGTTCATGATGAGCGGGCCCTGAACGGCCTCGACGACCTGGCGAATCGTTATGTCAGCCGGGTCGATTTTAAGACGCATGCCGCCGTGCACGCCGCGCAGACTCTCCACGATGCCCGCCTGCACCAAGCCGTGCTGAATGGAGCGGGCGAACGAATACGGAACACCGACCTGCTCGGCGGCGGTCCTCACCGACAAGAGATTTTCCTCGTCCTTCACCAACATGGACAACATGCGGAGGGCGTAGTCGGTCTTCCTGGAGATGTCCATTTCTCCTCCTTGGACGTTTACGCGCGGTCGCCTCGTGCGCGGCGATCGCGTTCAAGAAGAATGTACAACGCGGCATCCGTCCAGACGGCCAGAGCGCCAAAACGGTGTTCACTACTATACACCCACTCTTCAGGCGGTATGTCAGTCATTTCGGAAGACGCGCTGGCTGCGGGCCGACAACAGGACGAAGAGGGCGCGGAGAAATCAGGGGCCTCAACGCAAACAGCCCACCCGGATTACCCGGATGGGCTGCATCTTTGCGATGGCGGGAAGTACGGGGCTCGAACCCGCGACCTCCGACGTGACAGGCCGGCGCTCTAACCAAACTGAGCTAACTCCCCATCACAGCTCGTCGCTGCGAGTGATAAGTATATCGGGTTCGCACGATATGACCAGAGTGCAGATGCGCTTCACAAGCAAACCACAACGTCTGCGTGCCGCAGCAGCTATGCCCTATCGATAGCAAAAAGCCCTGCGCGAAGGCAGGGCTTTGATTGCAATGGCGGGAGGTACGGGGCTCGAACCCGCGACCTCCGACGTGACAGGCCGGCGCTCTAACCAAACTGAGCTAACCCCCCATACAGTTCGCGGTACCCCGCGTGCTGCGAGAGCTAGTATACACAGAACCCAATCGGTTGCGCAAGGGCTTTTTTCAAAAACTTTTGCGCACCCAACCGGCGCGGCCGGCGCTCGGCCGACCGGGTGCGGCGCGAATCGCCCGACGCTCCCCTACAGGCTGATGATCTTCGTCGAGACGATCGTCCCGTCCATGACGAACATGCGCGCCATCGTGGGGCCCCGGTCGTCGCGAGGATAGGTGGGCGACCCGGGGTTGACGAGCGTGCATGCGCCCAGGCGCATGATCTTCGAGCGGTGCGTGTGCCCGCACACAGCCACGTCGACTCCCATGAGCTGCAGGCGCTCCTGGTAGTGGTTGACCGTAAACCTCAGCCCCTCGTACTCAAAGCGGATCGTGCGCTCGACGCCGGGACCGTAATCGTAAAAATAATCGTTGTTGCCGAGCACCGCCTTGATCGGCGCGATGGTCGCGAGCTCGAAGTAATCCGACTCCGACGTCATGTCTCCGGCATGGACGATAAGGTCGGCGCCCGCAAGCTCCTGGAGCAACCGCGAGGACAGATGCCCATGGGTATCAGAGATGATGTCGATTCGCTTGGCGTCCCGCATGTTCACGCAGATGCCCCCATGTCTTGCCGTCTGCCGTCGTTCCTACAGGTTGAGCGCCTTCTTGAGCGGCACCACGCGGCGGCGCGACACCGGGATGCGATCGTCCACACCGGTCACGCCGAGCTGGATGGCTCCCGAGGCCGCCGTCTCGACGTCCTCCACGCAGGCGAGGTTCACGATGTAGCGGCGGTGCACCCTAAAGAAGCCGAAATCGCCGAGCTTGGACTCGAACTGCGCGAGCGAGGTCGTCGACAGGTAGCGGTCGTCGTCGGTGAAGATGCATGAGTAATCGTCTTTGGCCATGATGTAGCGGATCTGATCGACCGGGATCAGGACCTTGCGCCCACCCTTCTCGACGGGGATGCGCTCGATCGGGGCCTTGCTTTCCGCCACCGGCTTGACGCGGGCCAGCACCTTGTTGATGGCCTGGTCGAGCCTCGCCTCCTCCACCGGCTTCAGCAGATAGTCGACCGCATCGACGTCAAAGGCCTCGACCGCGTGGTCGCTGTAGGCCGTCACGAACACGATCGCGGGCGGATTCTTCAGCTTATGGAGCGCCTCAGCCAGCTGGATTCCCGATGCACCCGGCATGGAGATATCCAAGAACACCACGTCGACCCGATTCTCCATGAGCATCTCGATGGCCGTGCGAACGCTCGCGGCCTCGGTGATAGCCCCCATCTTGCCGGTCTGCTCCAGCAAAAAGCGCAGCTCAGATCGTGCAGGCGCCTCATCATCGACGATCATCGCACGTAGCATAGGCGTGTAAATCCTTCCCGGTTGCTCTCCATGTGGCATCGCGGCGGCCAAAACATCCACGATGCGTGGTTTATTTTACATCTCTCTCAAACAGAATGCTGTTCTGCAAGTCGAGCCTGAACGAAACCGTTGTACCGCGACCCTGCACAGAATCGACCTTAGCACTCGAACGCGGTCCGTAAAAGTGCTCAATACGCTCAAAGATGTTGCGCATGGCCACCCCGGCGCCGCCGCCCTGCGGCGCGTCGCGCATATCGGGGCGTTCATCGCCCCCGAACAGGCGCGACGCGGTCTGCTCGTCCATGCCCACGCCGTCGTCGGACACCTCGATGCACACGATGTCCTCCTCGGGAATCGAGGCGCGCACCGAGATGTGCAGCGTCCCCTCGTCGCGCATGCCGTGGCGGACGGCGTTTTCCACCAGCGGTTGGATGATGAACGCCGGCACCGGCGTGCTGCCCGCCTCGCCGGAGATGTCGACCGTCTCCTGGATGCGGTCCTCGCCGAACCGCGCCTTCTCGAACAGCAGGTAGCGGCTCGTCTGCTCGACCTCGCGCGCAAGGGGGATGACCGATCCGGAGTTCTCGAGCGTCGCGCGGTAGAACGACGAGAACTCGCGCAGCAGCCCGCGTGCGCGCAGCGGCTCCGTGCGCGTGAGCGCGGCGATGGTGTTCAGCGTGTTGAACAGGAAGTGCGGATTGATCTGCGCCTGCAGGGCCCGCAGCTCCGCGCGCGCCGTGAGCTCGTCTTGCAGCTCGAGCTCGTGGATGGCCAGCTGCGTGGACAGAAGCTCGGCAAAGCCCGAGGCCAACGCATACTGGGTGCGGTTCACATCATGGCTGCGGCGGAAATAGAACTTGAGCGTGCCGACGGCCTTGCCGCGCACCTTGAGCGGCACGATGATGCCCGCGGGGATGGCGCGGTGCTCGGAGCGTTCGCTTTTCACGTCGACCATATGGGTGAACGACTGGGCCACGCCGTGCTCGAGCACGTAGCGCGTGGCAGGCGTGTGGATGGGCGATCCCGGCGGAAAGTCGGTCGCGAGGTCGCCGACGCAGGCCAGCACGCACTCGTCGTCGGTCACGGCGATGGCCATGGCGCGCGTCTCGGGCAGCAGGCGCCGGCAGATCTCCTCTGCGCTCTGCGCGTTCAGGCCCGACTTGGTGATCTCGAGCATCTCGGAGGCGGTGGACAGCGCCTGCTCGGTGTACTGCGAACGCAGCGAATCGGGATTCAGACACAGGTAGATGAAGGCGATCAGCGTCAGGCACAAGATGACGCTCGCCACGACCGCCGAGGCGGGATCGAGCCCCTCCACGAGCGTGTAGACGCACAGCGCCGCGAGTCCCAGGATGCATATGGTCGAGAAGACGCGAAACCCGGGCAGCACGCCCGGGCGCGATATCATCCGCTCGTTCAGGCGTTTGATGGTATTCGGCATGTGCAATCCTCCAACATCTTGGACAGTCCCTCGTCATTCCACAGGCCATCCATGATGCTGGGCCAGAAGCTTTGGAACCGGATATATTTCGATTTGTTCTCGTTGGCGTAGCGCTCCGCCTGCCCTCGACCATAGCGCCAGATATGCAGATAGCCCTCGCGCTCGCGTGTGAGCAGCGCGCGGGCGAACGCGGTCTTGCGAACACGCTCGTCCAGCTCGCTGGAGAACCACGGACCGGGGTACGGCATGAGCGAGGCGGGGGTCACGGGCACCAGGTCGTGCTGGCGCGCGGCATACGAGAGCTTGGCGCGCTCGTAGTACCAACGGTAGACGTTCTGCATGAAGCGCGGGGCGCGGTGCTCGCTCGCCGGCGGCAGGTGCTTGACCGCCCATTGGTTGTCGAACCACACGTCGAGCCCCTGCATGCGCATGTTGAACAGGTAGTCGAGGTCCTCGCCGCGCGTGATCCACGGGTCGAACGCCACGCGCGTGTAGGCGCGCGCGTGCAGCGCGAAGCAGCCGCCGCACACGTAGTTGGAACGAGAGATGCGCGTGCCGGCCAGCGCCTTGCGCATCCAGCGGTTGAACTCGATTCGCTTGGTCCACCAGCGATGCGCGAGGTCGGCCTTCGAGGTGTCGGCAAGAGGAGACCCCTCGCGATTGAAGAAGTAGCCGCTCTTGGCAAGAATGGGCAGCCCCTGGCGCGTCTGCTGGCCCAGCCCGTACAGCGCCTTCTGCATGAAGTCGGGATCGAGAACGAGCTCGTCGTCGTCGAGAAAGATCACGCTGTCATGGCCGAGAATGCTCGCCGCGGCGAGGCCCATGTTGCGGATGGCGCCGTAACCGCGCAGCGACACCGGCTCGCCCGGCGCCTTGGGAGCGATCTGGTTGACGCGCTCCTGGATGCGCGAGGCCTCACGGTTGGTGAGGATCGTGCAGACGATCTTGGGGTGCGCGCGGGCGATCTGTTCCACACGCGTGCGCGCGGCGTCGGTGGTCGCCGGCGGGCACACCACCAAGATGATGACGCGGCACAGTCCACGCACCTGCTCGAGCGAGGCGAGACAGGTGTTGAGCTCGGGCGCGGCGCTCCTGAGATCCGTGCTGTGATCATAAGCTCCCGGAGCATGGACATCCGCTGAGCCCTCGGCCCAATAGGAGGGGATAACGATCGTAGGATTCATCTGCTCCCCTTTCCCCACGCCACGCGGTTTTGCCACGCAGAAAGAGGAGGCAGACAAATCCTCTTTCCGCCCTTATCTGCTTGTACCCACCTCGGACACCTCACGCTGCATCATGTGCGTTTTGGCCAGCGAACGGTAGAGCGGGTACCCCAGAACATACATGATAACCGCTTCACCAGCGCCGGTCGTCACGAGTCCGAACAGATACATGAGCGGCCATGCGCCGTCGAGCGAGATGGACGTGAAGGGGATGGTGTAGAAACCGACGCCCGTCAGGAGTATGGGCAGGTACGCGGGGACGATCAGCGCGTTGGCGAGCACGGGGCCGGCAAGGGCGATCGCCGGATGCCTGCGCATCTTCCACGTGAACAGCGCGCCGACGCACGTCGCCAGCGAGCCGAACACCACATCGAGCAGGCCGAGCGCACCGGTGCCCGACAGCGCGATATTGGCGATGTTGGCGATGGCGCAGCCCAGCGTGAGGCCGGGCACGGCGGCGGGCGTCAGCAGCGCGAGCGCGCAGAGCGCCTCGGAGATGCGGAACTGGATGGGGCCCCAGGCCAGGTTGCCCAAAAAGAGCATGGTCACCAGCGTGCAGGCCGCATAGACGGCCGCGATGACGCCGGCACGGGCGATGTAGTTCGTTTTCATGTTCAAGGTCACCTTCTACAAAATCGGAGGGCTTTACTGGTTTGCAGCAAAGCCCTCCGACGAAGGTGCGGGTATGGGGCGGCGCGGTACCGTCTACGAGACGCCTCGCATACTGGAGAGCTTTACTAGCAGGACAAAGCCCACAACCAAGAGGATCCCGATGGAAAGCACTCCTAAAGAAGGATTCCCCGTGAGCGATGTCACGACCGATACTAGCAGAGTTCCCATGACAGAGGCGTAGCGCCCGAAAATGTCAAAAAAGCCGTAGTACTCGTTGGCGCGCTCCTTGGGGATAAGCTTGCCGAAGAAGCTGCGCGAAAGCGCCTGGATGCCGCCCTGGAACATGCCGACGGCGATGGCGAGGATCCAAAACTCCGTCGCCGTCCTGAGGAAGAACGCGGCGAACAGCACGATGCACACGTAGGCGAACACCGCAATCATGATCATGCGCAGCGTGCCGAACGTGCCGGCGAGCTTGCCGTAGGCGATGGCGGAGGGAAACGCCACGAACTGGGTGACGAGCAGTGCCAAGATCAGCTGGGTGGAATCGATGCCCAGCGAGGTCCCGTACGTGGTGGACATGGAGATGACCGTGTGCACGCCGTCGATGTAGAAGAAGAACGCGACCATGTAGATGAGCAGCGCACGGTCGGAGGCGATGCGCTTGAGCGTGGCCGCCAGACCGCGGAACGTCTTGGCGATCTCGGAGGCGGGCGTCTCGCCGGAGGCGAGCTCCTTGCCGAACCGCTGCTTGTAGGTGCGCAGCAGCGGCAGGGTGAAGATGAGCCACCAAGCGCCGGTGATGACGAACGACAGGCGCGTGGCCACCATCATATCGAGGCCCAGCACGCTCGGCCCCAGCATGATGAGGGCGATGCACACGATGAACGGGACGCAGGAGCCGATGTAGCCCCATGCGTACCCCGAGCTCGACACGCTGTCCATGCGCTCGTCGGTCGTGACATCGGGCAGCATGGCGTCGTAGAACGTCATGGACGAGTTGAGGCCGATGGTACACAGCACGTAGATGATCAGAAACGGCATGGCGCCCATGGGGATGGCCTGCGCCAGGCACAGCACCAGACCGGTGAGGAAAAATCCCAGGAAGAATTTGATCTTGTTGCCGGTAAAGTCCGCAAGCGAGCCCAGGATGGGCATGAGCAGCGCGACCACGAGCGACGCGATGGTCTGGGCGTTCGCCCACGCGGTCACGAGCTCCGCTGACGAGGCCCCGGTGTTGATGGCATCGAAATAGATGGGCACGACCGAGGTGTTGAGCAGCACGAGGGCGGAATTGCCCACGTCGTACATGACCCAGTTGCGCTCGAGCTTGGTGTATTTCATTTCGTCCCCTCCAATAGGCATCTGACCTATGGTACGGCACGAAGCGCCCGAGCTGCGTCAGGATTATGTTAAGCCCTTCGGGGAGCGGCCGATCGGCGCCTTCCATGGAGCGCCCCTGCAGCAGCAGGGGGCGGGAAGTCACTCCTCGCCGTCGTACTCCTCGTCGGCATCGAGGATGCGGCCCGAATAGTTCATGTGGCCGGTCACCGCCTCCATGTTGCCCGTCTGGAGGAACCGCTCCACCGCGAGGCGGTAGTCGTCGAGCGCGCGATCGAAGACCTCGGGGAAACTCTCGTTCGAGCCGGCATGCGTGAAGGGGTTGCTCCAGGCCCGGTGAGCGAGGTTCCCCGCGCCCGCGGGCGGCTCGTCCGTCACGCGATGGGCAAGCGAGGCGAGCAGCGAGTAATCGGTCATGAGCCCCTCGAGCCTGCCGATGATGCCCGATGCGAGCGAGCCCGCGGGTTCGACCAGGCGATAGACCAGCTGCATGTCGGCCACCGCTCCGCCGTAGTCGGCAGCGCCGACCTCGAGCCCGTACACGCTCTTGGCGACAAAGCTCATCAAGGCGCCGGCGACCTTGTTGACGCGCTCAGTCGTCACCAGCTCGTCGACCGGCGGATAATCGGCGCAGGTTGCCCCGTTGCGCTTGATCTGCACCATCAAGACGTCCAGGTCCGCCTCGATCACCGCATGGACCTTTCCGCCCGAACGGGCGAGGTCTTCGTCCATGCGCTGGATGCCCCACTGCTGGTCGTACACGAAGGGATGCGCGTTGCGGTCGAGCACGTAGTGGGACAGCAGGCCGAGCACGAACGCCCTGCCCAGGCTGGCGTCGCGATCGGGCAGATGGCCGACACCGTCGCGCAGGGCGGCAAACTGCCGCGATATGCGCGCAGCATGCATACGGCTGCCGAGCTGCATGCACGCGGACGCCCTCGTCGACCTCGCATGGAAGAAGAACGGATCGGGGCCTTGGTTGCCAATCAAAAACGCGATGCGCTCCTCTTCGGCCGTGATGACGCCTACGGGCAAACGATCGATGCTTTCTTCGCCAAACAGATGGTGGGTGATCAGCGCGGGCATAGCGACTTCCTTCCAAACGCGTAAAAGCTCTTGCCCATTATTCCCACTTTGGCGATGTCGGGACACTTTGACGGAATGGGACCGCCTTCATTTCACCGGGAGCACGACGCCTTAGGTGAGGCCGAGACGGGATTTGGCCTCCGCCGCACGGCGCCTCGACACGGGAACCACGGCATCGATGCGGCTGCAGCGCAGCTCCATCAGGCCGCTGCGCGTCACCTCGATGTCGTGCACCTCGTCCACGTTCACCAGATAGCTGCGGTGCACGCGCAAAAAGCCGTCATCGGCCAGGCGGCGCTCGAGCGAGGAGATGGATTCGTTGGCAAGATAGGTCCCCGTCGGGCAGATCACGCTCGAGTAGTCCGCCTTGGCCTCGATGTAGCAGATGTCGCTCACCGGAATGAACGCATGGTGCCCTCCGCGCTCGACAGCGAGCCGGTGGACCCGCTCGGCGGGAACGGGCGCGCAGCGGGCGCCCAGCAGCGCCGCCACCTTGTCGAGAGCGCGCGCCAGGCGCGCCTCCTCGACGGGCTTGAGCACGTAATCGACCGCGTCGAGCTCGAAGGCCTCGGCGGCGTACTCCGAAAAGGCCGTCACGAACACCACTGCCGGCGGCGTCTTGAGGTTCCTCAGCGTCTCGGCGAGCTTGATGCCGCTCGTCCCGGGCATCTGGATGTCCAAGAACAGCACGTCGGGACGGCCGGCAAGCAGCTTCTCCACCGCCTCGCTGCCGTTTGCCGCCTCGTCGATCGCGCCGATGCGGCTGTCGCGCTCCAACAGATAGCGCAGCTCGGCGCGAATCGGCGGCTCGTCGTCCACCACTAGCGCGCTCCATCCACAACGCTCCATTGCCTCTCCCCTCTTATGCATGGCTCGGCTCGCGCGGCTCGCCCACAAGCTCGACCGTCACCTTGGTGCCCACGTCCTGCTGCGACTCCACTCGGATACCCGAGTCGTCGCCGAAGAAGAACCGGATGCGCATGAGCACGTTCGACAGCGCGAGGCCGCATCCGCGCTTGACCGATCCGTCGGCCGTCAGCGTCCGAGGCTCGTCGACCGCCACCTCGTGCGGCTCGAACAGATGCGCGAGGACCTCTTCGCCCATACCGATGCCGTCGTCGGCGACCATGACCTTAAGCCCGCGGGCCGTCGCGCGCGACGACACCACGATCGACAGCGGCGCCGCCTCGCGCATGGCGTGCTTGATGCAGTTCTCGAGCAGCGGCTGCAAGATGAACGGCGGCACGCGGCACCCGAGCGTCTGCCGGTCGATATCCACGCGCACGTGCAGCCGCTCCGCCCCGTAGCGGGCCTGCATGAGGTTGATGTAGCGAATGCCCTGCTCGACCTCGTGCTCAAGCGTGGTGAGCGTGTCCGAATCCGACAGCGTCCGGCGATAGTAGTTCGAGAAGTCGATGAGCAGCGAGCGGGCCTTCTCGGGCTCGGTGCGCACGAGCGACACGATCGTGCCGATGGTGTTGAACAGAAAATGCGGGTCGACCTGGGACTGCAGCGCGCGCAGCTCCACGCGGGCCGTCACCTCATCCTGGCGCTCGAGCTCGAAGCTCGCCAGCTGGGTGGAGATGAGGTCGGCAAAACCGGTCGCAAGCGCCGTCTGGCGCATGTCGATGTTGCTGAAGCGCGGGTAGTACAGCTCGAACGTGCCCACGCACCGTCCGCGCACGGCCAGCGGCGCCGCCACGCCGGCGCGCAGGCGTGGAAAGTAGCGGCGCTCCTCGGAGGCCGAAACGTCGCGCGAGAACACGCTCATGGCGCCCGACTCGATCACCTGCTTGGTGGTGGCGAGCGATACCGGCGTGCCCGGAGGGCAGCGGTCGGACCCCTCGCCCCAGCAGGCGATCACCTGCTTGCCGTCAGTGATGCAGATCGCCGAGGCCAGCGTCTCGGGCAGGATGATCCGGCAGGCGCCGAGTGCCGCGACCGGCGTCATGCCGTGGCGCGTGTACGTGAAGATCTTGGAGGCGATGCTCAAGGTGCGGTCGGTCGCGCTCGACGTCAGGTCATCGGGGACCACGAACACGTACGAGAAGAAGAAGCACAGGAGCACGAGACCGGCGATGGACACCACGGCGGGAACGGGATGCGGATTGTCCATCAGGTCCCACACGAGCAGGATCAGCAGCAGCGGCACGCAAAGGCCCAGCAGGACGGTCATGATCACCTGGCTCGACCGCATCACCTTCGTGGGATTCAACCGGCGAGACCATCGAATAGGATGTGGAACCCTGACCACAATCGCCCCCTCTGCCCTCAACGCGAAAAAGGGACATCGCCCCAAACGTCGTCCATACTACCTTGTGGCGCCCTCACCTACCAGGGGTTCACTAATAGGCTGAGCAGCTGCATACCCCGCTACCTGCGCAAAGCGCGGGCCCGGCCGCGCGTCCCCCGTACGGACGCGCAGGCCGGGTCACTGAAAGGAGAGGTTGTATCCTCTAGGCGGAATACTTGTTGCGCTCGCCGAAGGTGCCGGAATCGACGATCCAGCCGTCCTTCATGATGACGTCCATGTTCTCGGGCGTGAGGTCATGGATGTTCTTGGCCGGATCGCCGTTCACGATCAGCAGGTCGGCGCACTTGCCCACCTCGAGCGAACCGGTCTCATCGTCGCAATGGGCCATCTTGGCGCCGTTGATGGTGGCGCAGGTGATGGTCTCGAGCGGGGAGATGCCGACCTTGTCGACGAAGTCGTACATCTCGTCGATGGTGACGTAGCCGTAAGGCGTCACGAAGCTGAAGGAGTCCGAACCGATGGTGAAGATGACGCCGCGCTTCTTGGCCTCGCGCAGGCAGTCATAGTTGCGCTGGAGCTCCTTCTCGACGAGCGTGCCCTCGTACTTGTCGTGAATCGCGGGCACGTAGACCGGCGGATAGGTGGAGTACCAGGTGGGCAGAAAGCCGATGGTGGGCGTGAAGAACGTGCCCTGCTCGGCCATGAGGTCCATGGTGCGCTCGTCGATGTCGAAGCCGTGGATCAGCTGCTCGCAGCCGAAGCGGACCGAATCGTAGGCGGCGGAGTGAGAGTTGTAGCAGTGGCTCCACACGGGGATCCCCACCATCTTTGCCTCATCGACCACGGCCTTGATCTCCTCGGCGCAGTAATGCTGGTCGCGGCCGGAATCCCAGCGCCAGATGCCGCCGCCGGTCGCCCAGATCTTGATGGCGTCGGGGTTCTCGCGCAGACGACGGCGCACCGCCTTGCGCAGATCCCAGGGGCCGTCGACCTGGTCGCCCCAGGGGTGGGACTCTTTGTTCTCGAGCTGGCTGCAGTGATGCGAGTCGCCATGGCCGGCGGTGCGGCAGAAGCCCAGGCCGGTCGCATAGACGCGCGGGCCCTTGAAGACGCCGTTGTTGATGCAGTCGCGCACGTGGATGCCGAAGCGGCCGATCTCGCAGACGGTGGTCAGACCGTGGGTCAGGCAGTCATATGCCTGCTTGACGGCCACGGCCTGCTTCTCCAGAAGCGGCTGCATGACCCAATCGGTATCGTCGTCGGTCAGGTTGCCGGAGAAGTGCAGGTGGGTGTCGATCAGGCCGGGCATGACGGTCTTGCCGGCGGCGTCGATGACCTCAAAGCCCTCGGGCGCGTCCTGGTAGGAGCCGGCATAGGTGATCTTGCCGTCCTCGACGAGCACGAGCGAATCCTCGACCGGGGCGCCGCCCAGGCCGTCGACGAGCTTGCCGTGTACGATTGCGTAGTTCTTGCTCATTGTTTCCTCCTTGTATAGGAAGTTACGGACGAATGCGATGGGAGGTCGGGCGGCCGCGCATGATGCCGGGGCCGCCCCATCCCTTATGCCTTCTTGGCCCTGGTGACGACCATGAGGACGATGCCGACCACGAGCCAGCCCAGCACGATCGACCACTCGACGAGGTTGAGCGACGCGGGGCTGAAGGGCAGCACGAGCAGGCCGATGATGATGCAGCCGGCCAGGCAGGCGAGCACGATGCCGAACTTGCCACCGGGCACCTTGTAGGGGCGCGGCAGGTCGGGCTCGGTGTAGCGCATGCGCAGGCATGCAAAGGCGACCATGGTGCACGAGAAGATGAAGGCGAGGGCGCTCACGTTGGTCAGCGGGATGAGCATGTTCTTGCCCAGGAACGGACCGACCACGGTGATGATCGCAAGCACGACGCAGGCAAGACGGGGAGCGCCGGACTGCGGATCGACCTCGGCGAACTTGTCGGGCAGCTGACCCTTGCGACCCATGGCGAGCATGATGCGGCTCGTGGCGCCGTAGAAGGAGTTCATGGGACCCATGGGGCCGAGCGTCGCGATGCACAGCATGATGACGTACAGGATCATGTTGATGTTCTTCAGGCACGCCAGCGCGGGCACGGGGCTCTCGACGAACTCATGCCACGGGAGAATCGTGCCGAAGGAGTAGATGCACACGATGTAGAAGCCGCCGGCGGCAAGCAGGGCAAGGGAGATGATCTTGCCGAACTTGTTCCAGTTGAGGCCCTCGGCGGCCTCCTCGGCCTGCTGGGGGATCGTGTCGAAGCCCGCGTAGAAGAACGGGGTCAGCACGAGCACGGAGACGATGCCGGCGAACAGGTTGCCGGCAGAGGTCGCGGACTCGCTGCCGCCGGCATTCGTGACCTGCGAGAACACGGGCATGGCGTTATCGGGCGAACCGGTGAAGATCGAGATGCCCATGGCGAGCAGCATGCCGCACAGCAGCGCCTTGGTGAGAAACGCCTGCAGCTTTGCCGCTGACTGGGCGCCGCGGAAGTTGAGGTAGATCACGTACGCGGCGAAACCGAGCGCGATGACGGTCGGGATGAGGTACACGTCGGCGCCCAGGATGGTGTAGAGCTTGACCGCGCGCAGCCACTCGAGGCCGGGCAGGCTGCCGAACATGTCGGACACCAGCGTAGAGATGGCGATGGCCTCCCACGGGCACAGGATGCCGTTGCCAAGCGCCAAGAACCAACCGGTGATGTAGGACGGTATGCGCCCGAAACTGCGGTCCACGTACTCGACGATGCCGCCCGAGATAGGGATGGCAGCCGTAAGCTCGCCAAACACCGCTCCGATGGGAACCAGGAATATGGCACCCAGAAGGAACGCGATCATCGCGGGAACGGGACCGCCGCCGACGACCATCCAGTCGCCCACCTGCAGCACCCAGCCGGTGCCGATGATGGCACCGAATCCGATGGTAAAGAAGTTCCACAGCGAAAGGGTCTTCTTCATACCGCCCTGGTCGGCAGCCGCGACAGCTTTCGTATCCGCCATATCGTCCCTCCTTTCTTGTATAGAACACGCATCGGCAACTCCGATGCTTCCCTCAAGGCACCAGCCCTGCGCGCGAGGCGGCGCCTTCCATGCCTCACACCTTACGGGCGAATCGAGGCGGTCCCGCGTTCAATCCGATTGAGGGAGCGACGCGAAAACGAGCGGATGCATATCGCCGACGAGCGGTCGAAGGCGGCCCGCACGGCAGGTGCTTTACGTGGTCCGGGGCTTCCGGGCGCGTGAGGAGAAGTCGCTGTATCCACCCGTGTGCAAAATCGCACCTTGGTAAAAGGTTTCACCAAGGTGCGCGGGTGCCTTGTTCTGAATTTGGTATCAAAACTTGGGCAAGAAGGGCCGCTTGGGGGCGGATCGAGGGCCCCTCCCGGGGTCACCGGAATCAGCTGACCAAGGAAACCGCAGGTCACAGGCCTGTCAGATATGGCCGTTTACCATTCGTACTTCCCGACTTGATACCAAATTCATTTTCATGAAACATTGACCCCCTCAATCCTGCGCTTTTGCGGTGCGGTTTGCCCACCGCGCGCATACGGGACCGAAATCTGCCCGTCACGTGGCGTCGCGCCCGACGCTCCTCACACGCTGGGCGCTCCCTGGAAACGCTGGTGCATGTCTCGATATGCTCCGAGCCATCGAAAAACCACGGGATTACCCGCTAAAGGGGCCCCGTAACTGTACCCCGAACTGCGGGAGAGGGCCCCTCGAGGGGCCCTCTCCCGCAGTTCGGGGTACAGTTACGGGGCCCCTTTAGCGGGTAGCCAGGTAGATGCGGTAGTTGGGCGGACACCGGCCGCTGCGATTGCGCCCAAGACGGGCTCTTGGCAGCGTCGCGCGGCTTGCATCCGACTCAATAAGGGCGGACGGCGTGCGCCATTCGCCTGAGCCAGCGGTCGATACAGCGGATGCGCGATATCTCTCAACAGGACCGCGCGGTACTATAGGAAAAGCTGCACCTTTATTCATATACAGGACGCAAGGAGGGATAGCATGGACGACTATCGTTCGCAACGTCGCGGTTCCGTCCGGCTCGCATCCTCCCGACAGGTGCCGCAGCCCCCACCCCAGCCGGAGAAGCGCGCACAGCGCGCGCCCTCACGGCGCTCAGGCGCCCCGGCGCGCAAAGAGCCGTTCATCGTGACGCTCGCCTCCTCCGTCATCGCCGCGATCTCCGACCGCGTGCATCCGCCAACCACGCGGGCGCGCACCCGTCGCCCGTCCTCGCGAGGCGGCCGCGGAGACCAGCATCTGCACAACACGTTCAGGTCGGGATCGGCCGCCCCCACGTCGAACTCGATTCATTCGCGGGGCGCCTCATACGGCCTTGGACGGGCTCCGAGCACACGAGGTAGAACGGCCCGCACCTCCTCGGTCATCGGCCAGCCGCTTTCCGCATCGCAGCGCGGCGGCAGACCTGCCGGCATCGGCAGCGCCAGCAGGCGCGGGCGTTCCGGTTACGGCCGCGTCGAGGCCGCCCCTATCCGCGTGCACTCGATCCTGCTGCGCGGCGCCGTCATCGGCCTCGTCCTGTTCCTCGTCAGCAGCTTCATTTCCAAGCCGCAGGCAGGCATCGCCCCGGAAACGGAATCGCTGATGTTCGATTTGCCCGAACTCACCCCGACCGAGTTTCCCGTCTCGACGCCGGTCTCCGCATGGCGCCAAGGCGAGATGCCCCATCTCTACCAGACCGATGCGCAGTGGGCCACCCTCCCCTACGGCGGAGGCACCGTGGCCAAAAACGCCTGCGGTCCGACCGCGCTCACCATGATCTATGTCTATTTCACGGGCAGCACCGACATGGACCCCGGCACTATGGCGCAGTGGGCCGACTACAACAACTACGCGCCCACCGGAGCGACCGAATGGTCGTTTATGACCGAAGGGGCGGCGGCGTTCGGGTTCTACGGCGAGATGATCAACCCCACGCGCGCCAATATCGAGAGCTCCCTACAAAACGGGCATCCCGTCATCTGCGTGGTCGATCCGGGCGACTTCACCGACGTCGGCCACTACATCGTGCTGAAAAGCATCGACGAGCGAGCCATGGTCGAGGTGTACGACCCCAACAGCCCCGAGCACAGCGCGCGCAAGTGGGACATCGTCCGCATCATCAACCAGACCGACGTCGCCTGGAGCTATTCGAGCTATTAGCGCCCAGCAATTGCCTTTATGCCAGGCGCCCAGCATAGGGGCGCCGGCGCGGACAGCGTTGCCCGGCGGCGCCCCTCCTTCTTAATACGCGAGATGCATGCCAGGGGCCTTGAGCTCCTTCAGGCGCTTTTCGTAGGCCGCGCGCGCCTCCTCCTCAAAGGCAAGCGTCACGTCGTCCGTGCCGCACACCTGCGAAAGCAGCCAGGCGGTAAACGGCGGATTGAGCGGCAGCAACGGGCCGATGATCCAGGTCGCGATGAGATTGTTCACGCGGAAGCCCTCGAGCACGCTCTTCTCGTCCAAGCCCCAGCCCGCGCTGTCTTTGATGAAGAACGTCGAGCTGTTGTCGCCCTTCATCTGCGTGAACTGGATCTTGAAGCCAACGACCTCCAGAGGGGCGGCACCCGGCCCCGGCACGAACTCGCCCACCTGAACGCACAGGTAGCGCGAGGCCATGTTGCGCACGACCTCCACGTCGAGCAGCCCGAGGCCCTCGATCGAATCGCCGTCGACATCGCGGATCACGCGGGAGAGCACCTCGGGCGCGTTGCCCGTGAACAGCATGTGCACGCCGTCGTCGACCAGCTCGGCCAGACGGTCGCGATAGGGGCGCAGGCGCTCGATCACCGTCTTCTGCTGGCGCTCGGTCATGCCGCACATGATGATCAGGTCGGGGCGAGCGGTGGCGAAGTAGGGCTCGGCGCCGTGCGACGTCTCGATGAACGTGGCGTTCGGCAGGCAGGCGCGCAGATACATGACGTTGCCGTTATCGCCCGCCTGATTGCCGTACTCGGGGAACAGCACCTCGATCACCGGGGCGCCGCCGCGGTTCTTCTGCATGCTATCGGACATCGGAGCCCTCCTCGATTCGCTTGATGAGCCGCTCGCGGCTCCGCTCGACGTCGTCGCCGTTGAAGATGTCGTACGCCCAGAACACCGTATCGGAAAGCGTCAGGTCGATAGCGTCCGCCGCCTCTTCCGGCGTCTCGACCATGACGAGGCGCTCCTCGTCGATGCCCGCAAGGCGCAGACGGAGCAGCAGGTCCTCGTTGGTCACGCCCTGCACGACGATCTGCTTGAACGTCGGATCGGTGAGATACTCGAAATCGGCCTGGTAGTACCAACCGATGTACTCGGTCGTGACGGGGCTTTCGGCCTTATGCGCGTCGGCGAGCATGAGCACGACGATCTTGTCGCCGGGCTCGCGCCGAATGGTGTCGAGCGCCACCGAGGTCGCCGTACTGTTCTCGCCCTTGGACGCCAGGGCGACCAGGCGCTTGCCGCCGACCTCCTGCTCCGCATAGCGCGCGGCGGTCACGTTGATGCCGCGCTCGAGCGAGGCCGCGATGGCGTCGGGCGAGATGCCCATCTCGCGCGCCACGACCGTCGCCGCGAACAGGTTGTACAGGTTGGTGAGCGAATACACGCCGAACCTGTAGGTGTAGGTCGGCTCACCAGGCGCCGCGTGCTCGCACACGGTGAACGTGTGCGCCGCGCGATCGACCGCAACGACCTCGTACGTCGGGTCGGGATTGGTGAATCCGCAGGATGCGCAGCGGGCATGACCGAGGTGGCGCAGGTGGCAGTAGTCGTACTCCAGCTTGCCGCCGCACTCCGGGCACGCTGTGAGGTCGCAGGCGATGCCCTGCGGCTCCGGCGTGTCCTCGGCCAGCGGGCCCATCGAGAAGTAGACGCGGTTGCGGTTCTGCGGCGCCAGGCGGCAGCTGATCAGGTCGTCCGCGTTCAGGATGAGGCGTGTGCTCGCCGGAATGTGCTCGCTCATCACCGAGAAGATGAAATCGGGGTTGGCGTTGCGCGAGAACGAGTCGCGGTACAAGTTCGTGACGAGCAAAAACTGCGGCGTCACATGCGGCAGCACGCGACGGAACGACAGCTCGTCGAGCTCCATGACGGCGGTCTGCACGCGCTGGCGGCCCGAAAGCCCCGCGTTTTTGACCAGCGTGCTCTCGACGCCGGTCAAGATGTTTCCGCCGGCGCGATTGTCGACCAGGTCGACGCCGTTATCCCTCAACAGATCGTTGAGCAGGTTGTTCGTGGTGGTTTTGCCGTTCGTGCCCGACACGAACACGATGCGCTCGGGCTTATCGATATGCGTGATGAACGCCGGATCGAGCTTCTCGGCGATCACGCCCGGCAACTGGCCCGCATTGCGATGCAGGAGCTTGAGGCCGGAGGCGGCAGCTTTCGAGGCCGCCATGGCAAGGTAGAATCGGGGCCCACGACGGCCCTGAACAGCAGTGCTCACTGTTGGCATCCCTTCCCCATCAGTTATGGCATTGCGACAGGACATTATACGGCACGCACGAGGTCGCCAAATACCCTCCACCAGCACAGCAGGCCCTCATCACAAGCCGTCGGGGCGGCGAGCGGCCCTTCGCCTGTCCGGGGAGCGCCGTGCGCGCGTTTCCGGGGACCGTTGATCACTTGGTTTTGCGACGGGCGGAGCCATGGCGAGACGGATGCGGACGACGGCGCCCGCCGAAGTGGAGCCACCCGCGCCGATGGAAGCACACGATCTCCGCCACGGCGATCACCAGGCACACGCCGACCACCAGCGGATAGCCCCATGGCTCCTGCAGCATGGCCATTGTCGGAAAGTTCATGCCGTACCAGCCCGTGATGAACGTCAGCGGCATAAAGATCGTGGCGATAACGGTCAGCCATTGCATCACGCTGTTCTGGCGTATGTCGATCTCCTCCTGATAGAGGCCGTTGAGCTGCAGACTATAATCCTGAAGCGACTCAAGCCGCGTGGACAGACGATCGAGCATTCGCGCGAGCGAATGAAACCGCAGCCGATCGCCTTGCGCGACCAGCTCGTCTGAGCCCTCGGACAGCTCGGACGCGATATCGGACATTCCCTGGTACAGTGCGTCGAACCCCATGAGGCGGCGTGCATCCGCCATCATCTTGCCGCGATCGACACGGCGGTGCCCCTCGAGCAGCCGTTCTTCCAGCACCTCGAAATCCCGGCGAACCGCGGACAGGAGCACGGGATGATCGCGCACGGCGTAGCGCATGACGCCGCACAGCGCGCCCGCGGCCCCCGCCATCGGCACGCGTTCCTGTGCGAGAAACGTCAGGGCCTCGCCGCAGGCCTCCATCTGCCCGATCAGGCGCAGGCGGGTCGACTCGAGAACGACGCCCACGTTCACCGGAGGCGCACCGTTCGAGGCGTCTGCCGGCAGCGCAATCACACCTGCCGCCATACCGGGAGCGAACTCGATAAACGGCACATAGGCGTGAGGCATCTGCGCGACCGCCTCGCGCAGGACATGGCCGGCACCCTCCATATCGAGCTCTCGCTCGTCGAGCGCCTCTATGCGCCCACGGCTCCCCGTGCCATCGGATGCGCTTCCTTCGACCAAGCGCCCATCCTCGATATGCCAGACCCGCATACCGCTCGCCTCCCTGCATGATGCGCCGCGCCCTATCAACGCTGTTGTACCCACGAGGGCGGCACGAGAGCGCGGGGGGCCTTCAACGCGACGCCCCCCTATGCCGGGTCGCGCCGACCGAACAAGGAAACAAGCGAGAGGCTGCAGACAATCCGACCCGTCACCCCGCGCTCAGCAGCGCCGCGGCGGTACCGGGGTCGTACCCGTATTTCTCCATCTGCTGCACCACGACGCGCTGACGGGCCTGCGCGGCCTCGGGGTCGGCCGCAAACCAGCTCGGAGCGTTCGGCAGCCCCGCCATAAGGGCGCACTCCTCATCGGTCATCTCTGCGGGCGCGTGCCCCAGATAGCCCCATGACGCCTGCCCGATTCCGGTGTACCCTTCGCCAAAATAGGAGGAGTTCACGTAGAGCTCCAGGATCTCGCGCTTGTCGAACATCGCCTCGAGGTCGAACGCCATGAACACCTCCGCTACCTTGCGCTCGAAGCGCTTCTCCTGCGTGAAGAACAGGTTCTTAGCGACCTGCTGCGTGATGGTGCTCCCGCCCTCTGCGAGACTCATGGTGCGGATATCGTTGACGACGGCACGCCCGATAGCGATCACATCGATGCCGCCGTGGTCGTAAAACCGGTGATCCTCGACGGCGACCACGGCGTCAAGGTAGCGCTGGGGCAGCTCATCGATGCCGGTGTACCCATCTTGGGCGCGCAGCCGCTCGACCGCCTGCTCGATGCTCCGCTCCGCCAGGGCATCGCGATACATCCCGTATCCGCGCCACGTCACGAACGCGCACAAGGCAACCGCCGCGATCACAACGACGACAAGCAGCCGCTTCACGATACGCGCCAGCATCTTCATAGAGCACCTCCTTGCCGGTATTGTCCCCAAAAAGAGCCCGCGGCCCGTGAAGATGCTCTTGAAGTTCGCTAACAGTTTTGCAATGTTGCGCCGCGCGTGCGCCGCTCATGGCCGCGCGTGAAGCTCAGCTACTTCCACATCCATGCGAGCGATGAGATCGCATCGCGACCGATGCGCCTCACGACAACGTTGAACAGATCGCCGAGCGCGTCGCGAATTACATCGCTCGATTCCTGATCGAGGTTGCGCGAGGCTTCGATCAGCTGGTGAAGCCATTGCGGGCCGCTCGCCAGCACGTCACGAATGTCCTTGGCACCGCTCGCCTCAACGGCGGCCCATATCGCATCGACGATGCGCGCCGCCCGTGCCTCGCCCACGTGGGCGAGGCATTCAGCCGAAATATCGCGAAGCGCACAGGACATATCGCTCAGCGAGTCGCGATAGGCAAAATCATCTCCGTCGATTTCCCACGAGAAGATGCTGTGCTGGTCAATGCCGACAGCGGTACTGGAAACAACGTGCGGTTCAACAGGGCAATCCAGCAGCATCCCGATGATGGAATCCTGCGGCACCGTCCGATGGACGCGCCCTTCGAGCAAGGCGTAGTCAACCTCCGAGAACACACCGGATTTGAACCCTGGAGCATCGTGGCTCCAGACGCGCTCGATACGCCTTCTCGTTGCATCCGAGCAGGTCAGCGCCGCATAGAGCGCAAGATTGCCTCCTTTTGAGTGGCCGCCGATATGCAGGCGGCGCGGAAGGTAGGGCGCCACTTCCTCCAGATATGCCCTCGCGAGATTCTGCGCGGCGACCTGGGGCCGATACGCCATGTCGAGGTTCTCGCGCCAACCGGTAAACGAAATGTCGGTGCCCCGAAAGCCGACATAGGCAAACGCATCGCGCCACACGAACGTGCACGCGGCAAACTGCGTGTGGGAGGATTCATCGAACACGCTGCGGTAATAGCGCAGCTCAAGCCCGCCGAAGCGGCGGCTGGTACCCCCGACAACAAGACAGCGCCTGATGTCTTCGGGAACAAGGCCCGTGACCTTATCATCGCGATCCGCCACATGGGCCGCATCGCCGAGCCGCACCGGCGATGCGGCGGGCAGCAGCACGGACGTCAAACGGCGAAGGACACCGCTCGAGGGAGTCGGTGGAGGAGCCACGACGTCACCGAAATCGACCATGCTCAGCTGGGAAAGCGCTGCAGAATCGAGCGGTCCGAACGGCTTTTCGTCGAAGGTCGCTTGCTCCGTTTCCAGATAGTCGAACAGTGTAGGCATACCTCTCCCCCACAGACTCGCACTACCCGCCTTGTACCCCAATCGGGAAGCTGGGGAACCACCGATCCATTGCTTTCGCGTGCCGAGAGAGGCCCCTGCGATGGGTTGTTTGGGGACGGGTTCGTTTCAACCCATTGCGGCCGAAACGACACGACCGTTCACCCTGAGGTCCTGCGCCTTGCCCGAATCCATGGGTTGAAACGAACCCGTCCCCAAACAACACATCGCAGGGGCCCGAACGAAAAAAGGGTTCCATTTCTGGAACCCTTAACATTCAATGGTGCGGGCGAAAGGACTTGCGCGTCGCGTGCGCGACGCAATCGCTGCGGCGCCTTCGGCGCCTTGCGCGCTCCGCGGCCAACGGCTCGCGCCGTTGGCTCCGCTCCGCGCCTTCCCAGGTTCAAGTCCCTGCAAGGTGCCCGAACGAAAAAAGGGTTCCATTGCTGGAACCCTTAACAATCAATGGTGCGGGCGAAAGGACTTGAACCTTCATGGGGTTGCCCCCATATGGACCTGAACCATACGCGTCTGCCAATTCCGCCACGCCCGCGTGCCGTTTTATCTTAGCAAAACTCACGACGAGTGCAAGAGGTTTTTTCGAAATCTCTTGTCCCGCGCGAACGGCCCTACTTATCGGACGTCAGGTGAATGGCGAAACCGCCGATTTCCTGCTTGAAGTACACCAGGCGCGTCGAGCCGTCCGGGTTGAGCGCACGCGAATCCTCATTCAGCTCGAACCCGCGATCGGAAAACCACTTCTCGGCCGCCGGCATATCGTTCACATGGAAACCGATGTGCCCCTTGGTGCCGCGACCGTTCTGCTTCATGACCTCGACCAGCGTATCGGCGAACAGGGACACGGGGGTGTCGTACTCCGTGAAGCCCATGAGCCTGCCGAACTCGCTGGAGATGGCCTTCGCGTCATCGGGGTCCGTCGCGTTGATGCCCACGTGGGCGACGTACATGTCAAACAGCTCTACCGGGTTCTCGTTTACCTCTGCCATGGTTTGCTCCTCTCCTCGCTCCGCACGCCAAAGGCGCTACGCGCCCATGAGGTCCAGAATCTGTTTCTCGGTGTCGGCGCGGCCCTTGCCGGTCAGCACGGGAACGCCACTGATATAGTCACAGGTTATACCCTTGGGGGCAATGGTCGTTGCAACCAAAACGTCCGCGTTTTCGCACTGATCGGGGGCCTCCGCCATGGAACAGCGCACGATTTCGTAGTGGCCTGCGTACCCATGGGCGTCCAGCAGGTCACCGATATATCCCGCGACGATGGCCGATGTCACGATTCCCGTACCGCACGCTACGACGATTTTCTTCATGCGCCCTCCCTATCGCTCACGTTCAAAGCCCATGGTACGCAACAAGGCGGGCGGCACCTGGAGAACTTCTCCCACTGTACACCGTGCATCGGTTTGCGGGATAATACCCTCTACACTTCACCGCGACGGGCCCGCACGGCCGGCGCGCAATCTCTGGAGGACCCTATGGACCCGTTGCAGATCTTCACGATCATCACCATCGTGATGTTCGTCGTTTTGGCCATCATCACGCTGTTCATCTCCATCAACAAGCGCACCCTGTTCGCCAAGCTCGAGGGGCTGATCGAGCAGGGCAAGTTCGACGAGTTCTTCAAGCGCATCGATTCGCCGATGACCCGCCTGGTCTATCCGGACTACAACCGCACCTACTTCAAGCTCAACGCGTACATGATGAAGGGTGACTACAAGGCGGCGAACACCGTCCTCGACGACCTGCTGTCGCGCAAGACCAGCTCCGAGCAGCGCGCCGATCTCGTCGTCAAGGCGTTCAACATCTACATCAGCCTCAACAAGGCCAAGAAGGCAAAGGCCATGCTCGACGAGATCGATCAGCTCGAAGACGCCAAGTACAGCAGCGCCAAAGAGGATTGCCGCATGATGTACGACATCGCCATTCTCAAGAAGAGCAACTACATCGACCAGATGGAACGCGCCCTGGACAAGATGTCCGGCCCGGCGCGCGGCCGCCTGGAGTACCTGCTCGCGCTGCAATACCAGAACCGCGGCGACATGGCGAAGCGCAACGAGTACCTCAACCGCTCCTCGCGTGCCATGCGCGAGGCCATGGGCGGAGATGCCGAAGCGAAGTAACCTATCACCATACGTGGTTCATAAGCCCTATCGAGGCTGCGGCGGTCCCATGTTCTCGCCGCAGCCTTTTTTGTTTTCATGCAGAAAACCTGTTCGTACCGATAGGGGCGGTGGGACTCGCGTCCGCCTGCGGCGTCCGCGGCTCCGGGCGGCTGCGCCGCCCTCGCGCGCTCGCTGGGAAACGCTCGCGCGTTTCCTCAGTCTCGCGACCTCCCGGTTCGAGTCCCCGCACCGGGCACGAAACCAAAAGGGCCCCATCGACGGGGCCCTGTTCATGCTGGTAGGGGCGGTGGGACTCGCGTCCGCCTGCGGCGTCCGCGGCTCCGGGCGGCTGCGCCGCCCTCGCGCGCTCGCTGGGAAACGCTCGCGCGTTTCCTCAGTCTCGCGACCTCCCGGTTCGAGTCCCCGCACCGGGCACGAAACCAAAAGGGCCCCATCGACGGGGCCCTGTTCATGCTGGTAGGGGCGGTGGGACTCGAACCCACAATCCTTTCGGCCGAAGATTTTAAGTCTCCTGCGTATGCCAATTCCGCCACGCCCCCGTAAGGGAAGAGTGTATCACGACAGCTCAGGCGTCCAGCCGATTGCGGGAACTTCGCCCGACAAAACCTCTGCCACCGTCGTCGCCATACCCACCAGCAGGCTGTTCTCGCTGACCGTCAGCGATCGATAGCCTCCCGCTCGCAGCACCTCGCGGATGATAAGGGCGCCGCCCAGCATCACCGGAGCGCGCTTGGGCTGGATGCCCGGCAGCTGGGCGATCTCTTCAACCGTGCGCACGCGCATCAGGTCGATGCATGCATCGACGTCCGCCGTCGTCAGCTCATGGAGATGCACGAACGCCGAATCGTACACCGCGAGCTCGTGCGCCATCGCCACGAGCGTCGTCACCGTTCCGCCGACGGCAACAAGGCAGTCGGGCCGCTCGCCGACCTCGTCCCAATACGAGGAGAACTGCTGGGCCGCCCATGCGCTCGCTTCTTCGAGCTGGGAGGACGCAGGAGGGTCGCCCGCCAAGAACCGATCGGTGATGCGACGGCATCCGATGTTGAGCGATTGCACCCGCTCGAGTTCAAGCGGACGTCCCGGCACATAGCTTCCCACGGCGAGCTCGGTGGAACCGCCGCCGGAGTCGGCGACCGCGATTCGGCGCTCGGGAAAATCATGCGCCACGCCGTAAAACGTCAGGCGCGCCTCGATCTCCCCGGGAATCACCTGAGGATGCAGGCCAAGGCCGCGAAGGCCCTCGATGAGGACGTCGCCGTTTTGCGCATCGCGCGCGGCGCTCGTCAGCGTCGTGCAGACGGCATCGGGCGAAAACGCGCCGATCTCGCGCACGAACCCGGAGCACGCATCGATCACGCGCTGCATGGCGGCATCGCTCAGGCACCCGGTCGCGTCGACCCCCTGCCCCAAATCCGTGATCTGCGTAAGCTTCGTCGATTCGACGATACGGCCGTCCTCAACATGCGCCAGCAGCAATCGAGAGGAAACGGTACCGAGATCAACTGCCGCAACGCGCATGGAAGCCCCCTATTCTCCGCCTGCCGAGGTGACCGTCTGCCCCTCGACGCCCTCATAGAAGAATATCGTATCGAGCATCTCGATGTACCACGGCGCCTGCTCGGCAACAGCGGCCTCCGCCTTCTCCGCCTCGGCGGACGTGGAGGGCACGTCCTGGGACGCATCGCCTGTCGACTGCCCATCCGAGGAATCCTGATCGGCGCCGTCGCCGGTCGCGGCATCGGCATCGGACGAGTCGCCGTCCTGATCCGCGCCGCCGTCGGTGCCGGTCAGCTCGATGCGCGTCTCGCCGGGCAGCACCATGCCCAGCTCGGAGCGGGCAGCCTCCTCGATACCTTCTTGGGACAGATAGCGGTCGACGTTTTCCTGCAGCCCCTCGTTGTACGAGTCGCGCAGCGCGACCTGCTGGCTCAATATCTCGCCCGTGCGCCATGCCGTGTAGTAATCGCGAATGGGAAAGTACAGGCCGACCGCCACGGCCACGGCGACCACGGCGATGAAGACGGGCCTGAGCGAGCCGGACGTCACCGTGTGGATGGCCTGAACCGCCCTGCTGTCCGCAGCGTACTTCATGAAGTTCGTGGACCGGTTGGGAGATCCGCTGCCCCCGCGCTCGCCTGCAGCCTGCGCACGGCGTCTATCCGCCCCCTGGCCACCCGGGACACCTCGTCCCGATGATTCGGAGCGCGGCCGGTCGGCCTGCTGCATGCGATGCGTGTAGACGCGACGGGCTCCCTCTTCGGCCCCCTGCGACATGCGCGGGCCAGATGACGAGCCGGCGAGCGCCACCCTGCCGCGCGGGGAGGGACCCGCAAAGACGGCTCGATCGGGCGACACGGCCCGCTGACGGGTCGACGCAAGAGACACAGGATTGTTGCGGTAATCGTTCATAGAGCGCCTTGTGTGGTTGAAGTGCGTGTGCGCGAGTGCTCTAGTTATACCACGCGCCCCCGTTTCAGTTGTGCAGGGATTGGGCTTTCAACCGCTCGCAGAATCCGCCCGGAAAGGACGACGCGAACAGAACGCAAGAGACGGCGCCGGGCTCCACTGCCCGACGCCGCCCCGTTCATCGCGCGACGCGCACGCGGCTATGCCGCCCTCAAGCGTCTTCCTAACGCTTCTTGATGTTGTAGAACGCGTCCCTGCCGGCGTACTGCGCGCTCGTATACAGCTCGTCCTCGATGCGGATGAGCTGGTTGTACTTGGCAATACGGTCGGAACGGCACGGGGCGCCCGTCTTGATCTGACCGGCGTTGGTCGCCACGGCCAGATCGGCGATGGTGGAGTCCTCGGTCTCACCGGAACGATGGGACACGATGCACGCATAGCCTGCCTTCTTGGCCATCTCGATCGCCTCGAGAGACTCGGTCAGCGAGCCGATCTGGTTCACCTTGACCAGGATGGCGTTGGCGGCGCCCATCTCGATGCCCTTCTTGAGGCGCTCGGTGTTGGTGACGAACAGGTCGTCGCCCACCAGCTGGACCTTGTCGCCGATACGCTGCGTGAGCTTGACCCAGCCGTCCCAGTCCTCCTCTGCGAGGCCGTCCTCGATGGAGATGATGGGGTACTTCTCCACGAGCTGGGCCCAGTAGTCGATCATCTCGTCGGTCGTGAGCTCGCGGCCCTCGCCCGCCAGGACGTACACGCCGCGCTCGGCGTCGTAGCACTCGGTCGTGGCGGGATCCATCGCGATCATGAAGTCATCGCCCGGCTTGTACCCGGCGGCCTCGATGGCCTTGACGATATACTGCAGGGGCTCCTCGTTGTTGGCCAGATCGGGGGCGAAACCGCCCTCGTCGCCCACGCCGGTGCTGTGGCCGGACTCCTTGAGGACGTTCTTTAGCGTGTGGTACACCTCGGCGCACCAACGCAGGCCCTCGGTAAACGTGGGGGCGCCGACCGGCATGATCATGAATTCCTGGAAGTCGACGTTGTTGTCGGCATGCACACCGCCGTTCAGGATGTTCATCATGGGAGTCGGCAGCAGGTGCCCGTTCACGCCGCCCAGGTACTGGTAGAGCTCAAGGCCCGTGGACTGCGCCGCCGCGCGAGCAACCGCCAGCGAAACGCCGAGGATGGCGTTCGCGCCGAGATTGCCCTTGTTGGAGGTGCCGTCCGCCTCAATCAGCGCGGCGTCGAGGGCGCGCTGATCGAACGCGTCCATGCCGATTGCCGCGTCGGCGAGCTCCTTGTTCACATGGTCGACGGCCTTGGTGACGCCCTTGCCCATGTAGCGGTCCTTATCGCCGTCGCGCAGCTCGACGGCCTCGAAGGCGCCCGTCGAGGCGCCGGAGGGCACCATGGCGCGGCCAAACGATCCGTCCTCGAGCACCACCTCGACCTCGACAGTGGGGTTACCGCGGGAATCGAGCACTTCGCGACCGTAGACATCCAGAATTTCGCTCATGTTGCGTCCTTTCGCTGTGAGCCAAACATCTCTTGCCCGGAAAAGGTTATCCAAAGCAAACTTTATACAGTATGCCCGTTTTTCATGCCTGGAATCATGTGAATTTCCGAAACACGGCCTCTACATCGCGTGCTTGACGTCGTCCCACAGATCGTTGAGCTCTGCGGTCGAGAGCCCTTCGAGCTGCACGCCCCGCTCGTAGGCGACATGCTCCATGGCCTCCCAGCGACGGCGGAACTTGGCCGTGCTGGCGCGCAGCGCGCTCTCGGCGTCGATGCCCTCTTTGCGCGCCACGTTCACGAGGGCGAACAGGATGTCGCCGAACTCCATCTCACGCTCAGGGGTGCCGGGCTTCTCGCGGTCGAACTCCTTGCCCTCCTCGACCACCTTCTCCCACACCTCGGCGGTGGTGTCCCAGTCGAAGCCCACGGCTGCCGCCTTGCGCGACACCTTCTGCGCCTGCATGAGTGCGGGCAGCGAGGAGGGAACGCCGTCGAGCAGCCCCGCCGGGCGCTCGTCTGCCGCCTCGGCGTCGGCGTCGCGCGCCTCTTTCTCCTTGAGCTTCACGGAGTCCCAGATATCGAGCACCTCGTCGGCGCTGCTCGCCGTCTCGTGATCTCCGAACACATGGGGATGGCGGCGGATGAGCTTGGCGTCGATGTCGCGCGCCACGTCGGCCATGGTGAACTCGCCGGCGTCGGCCGCGATCTGCGCATGGAGCACGACCTGCATGAGCACGTCGCCGAGCTCTTCGCGCAGATGGGCCACGTCTTCGCTCTCGATGCAGTCGACGGCCTCATAGGCCTCCTCGATCATGTTCTTGGCGATGCTCGCATGGGTCTGCTTGCGGTCCCATGGGCAGCCGTCGGGCTGGCGAAGGCGCCAGATGGTCTCCACCAGCGCCTGGAACGCGTCGCGCGCGTCGCACAGCGTCGACGTGTCGCGCGGCGCCGCCTCGGGCTGAACCGGAGCCGAGGCAGGTGCCGCATCCTCCGGCTTGCGCATCCTGCCGCCACCGAATCGATCGAGCATGTCCTACTCCTCCTCGAGCACGACGTGGCGGAACGCGCCGTCCTCATAGATGCCGTAGCTGTGGGTCCCGTCCTTGGGGATGGAGACGCTGCCGGGGTTGAACGCCCAGATGCCCGGATGGCCCGGCACCTCTTCGTTCACCTTCACATGCGTGTGGCCGTACAGGATAGCCGAGCCCTCAGGCAGCGACGGGAGGTTGTCAACGCTGTTGTGGAAGCCCGCGCCGAACACGTGGCCGTGCGTGCAGAACAGCTGACGGCCGTCCGTGTCGAACACGATCGCGCTGTCGGCCATGCAGGGGAACTCGAGGACCATCTGGTCGACCTCCGCCTCGCAGTTGCCGCGCACGGCGATGACCCTGCCCGTCGCGGCGATGCCGTTCAGCAGGGGGATCACGCGCTTGGGGGCGTAATCGCGCGGCAGGTCGTTGCGCGGGCCGTGGTAGAGCAGATCCCCCAGCAAGATGATGCGGTCGGGCGCCTCCGCCTCGATCGCCTCCATGAGGCGCTCGGCCCAATATGCCGAGCCGTGGATGTCGGAAGCGATAAGAAACTTCATGGATATCCTTTCTGGAAACGATGCGTCAACAGGCTACCGCAGCGCCTCGAAGCGCACGGCGCGCGAATAGTAAAGATACGCGATCATGATCACCGCGTTCACGATCGACGGCACGACGAAGCCGCCGATGAACACGTAGATGACCACCGCCACCACGTTCAGCACGACCGCGAGCCAGGTGAACCCGACGTAGTAGACGCCCAGCCCTCGGACGGGCTTGTTCGCCACCCCGATGCCCATCCCGCCGAGCAGCAGATCGAACAGCGCCGCCACGAGCGAGCAGATGGCAAGCAGCAGGCCGGGTGACGTGTTGGCGAACATAAGCGACATCCCCGTCCAGGCTGCCATCGCGATGGCAGCAATCACCGCGATGAAGCTCATGATCTTGAGCATCTTTTGATTCGATGACATACGCGCTCCTTCCCGCACGTCGCACACCGCGTTGTACTGTCGAGAGGGTTTATACCCAGCGCGAACGCGCAATGCGGGTGGAATCGGAAACGGTCGGCGCAACCTGGATGGCAGCGTACCCGGCACGGAGCCGACCGATGCGGAATGAATTGGTCAGCGGTTCCCAGGGAAGCACTGATCAATTGCTTTCGCGGCGGTCGGTCCCGTGGCGAGGCGGATGCGGGCGAAGACGAGGAAGGCGCAGTGTGCCTGCGCCGACGCAGCCTGAACCCGCAGGCGCCCGGCACGGGGCCGGCCGGTGCGGAATGAATTTGTCAGTGGTTCCCTAGCTCGCGCTTGACCTGATGAGCCATGTAGGCGAACGCGATCACGATGACGAGGTTGATGATCGGAGAAGGGACCAGGTCGCCGTTGAGTACGAACAGGAACACGTCGCAGAAGTTCGCCCAAAGGGCAAGCAGCGTGATGATGAACAGCTTGGACACCTTCGCAGGCTTATTGGACACGATAACGCCCATGATGCCCATGGCGAGCGAGAACGCGACCGAGAGCACGATGGACAGCAGATGAAGCGGCTCGAAGGTGATCTCCGCCGACGTGAACAGCACGCGCACCGTGATGCTCAGGTCCACGGCGCCGACAATCGCCAGAAAACCGAGAACCTTGAGCGCCTTCTGCTTGATTGACATCGCTACCTCCCTTGCGCGGGCCGCCCCGTGCGCACCCAGGATGCATTGTACCGTCGGCACGTGGCGCGCAGAAGGCCTCGACCCGCCCCGCAGCAATGGTTTTCGACGCCGGAACGGTATGATTTCGCCATCGTGGTCAATTTGGCCATCGAACCGGGCCCTGAGGACGCGGGCGGCACGGCAATGCGCTTGAACGATAACGTGAAATATTGCGAACTTGGGCGCCGCGTGCGACCAGATGGGTCCCCTAGGCCGACAAGGCCCGCAAATCCTGCCATCTGCCAGGTGATACGCCGCCTCGGACCGCCGAAAATCCCGGTTCGATGGGCAAATTGACCACGCAGCCGAACACATAGCGAAAGGCTCCCGCGCGATCGCGAGCAGCGACGGAGCGAGAGCCCTTCTTGACACAGATAGCGGGCCAGCCCTGTTCAAAACGGAATCGATCAGCCCATCTCTTTGGCGGGGCGAGCAGCGCGCACGGTGTCCATCACCTGCTGCAGCGGCACATCGTGCTCGCGAGCGATGCGGGCGCAGTCCTCGTACTCGGGGGCGACCCGGTCGCTTCCGTCGGGAAGCGCAACGTGTTTGAGGCGCGCCGGGCCCCACGGCGTGTCAACCGTCTGCAACGTGCGGGGCAGCACCGTTCGATCCCATGCGCTGCGACGGACGCCGATCGTCGAGGTCTCTCGGAAGATGATCCGCTCCATGCGCTCGACATCTTCGGGCGCCGCGATGACCTGCAGCTGATAAGCGGGGCGCCCCTTCTTGGTAAAGACCGGGATCCAGTGGACCTCACGTGCACCGGCGGACCGCAGCTGATCGGCGGCATAGGCGAGCACCTCGGACGTGCTGTCGTCGATGTCGCACTCGAGCTTGACGATGCGATCATGCAGGGCGTCGGACGACGGCTCGATGATCATGGCGCGCAGCAGGCTCGGCCGCGAATACGCGCGCTTGCCGGCTCCAAGGCCCACGCGCTTGACGTGGAACCGCTCGGGCAGGCGGCGATCGGCGCACAACGCCGCAACAGCGGCGGCCCCGGTCGGCGTGACCAGCTCGCCCTCCACCTCGCAGATGGAAAGCGGCAGATCATGCTCCGTCACCACGTTCAGCGTCGCGGGAACGGGAACAGGAATGATGCCGTGCTGGCAGCGGATGGTCCCGTGGCCGTCGACGAGCTCGGGCACGATGACCCGATCGACATCGAGGTCATCGATGCACACCGCGATAGAAACGATGTCGACGATGGAGTCGACCGCCCCCACCTCGTGGAAATGCACCCGATCGAGCGGGACCGCATGCGCCTTGGCCTCGGCGTGCGCGAGCACGTCGACCATGCGATGGGCGAGGTCCCGAGCGCGCGGGGCGAGCTGGGCGGCGTCGATGATGCGGTCGATGTCCGCCGGCCCACGGTGCTCGTGGTGGTGGCGACCGTGGTCGTGATCATGATGGTGGCCGCAGCCGTGCTCGTGCTCGTGCTCGTGCTCGTGCTCGTGCTCGTGCTCGTGCTCGTGCTCGTGCTCGTGCTCGTGCTCGTGCTCGTGCTCGTGCTCGTGCTCGTGAGCAGCGTACGCCTCCCCGTGCAGGTACGCCATATCGTGGTCGTGGTTTTCATGCGCCGCGTCGAGCACCACGTCGAAGTCGCAGCAGTCGATGCCGGCCTTCTTCACGCGGCTCACGCGGATGTCGAAGCCGGAAACCGGCAGCGTTGCCAGTGTGTCGCGCAGACGCGCCTCGTTGGCGCCCGCATCGAGCAGCGCCGCGACAAGCATGTCGCCGCTGATGCCGTTCGTGCAATCAAGATAGAGCGTTTTGCCCATGGTTCCCCCTCGCAAGCAGGCGTGCGCCCGCATAGATCAATCGTTTGCCGGACCGGGTAGATGGTTGATGAGCGACGCCTGGTACGCAGCGCCGAAGCCGTTGTCGATGTTCACGACGGACACCCCGCTCGCACAGCTGTTGACCATGGCAAGCAGCGTGGTGAGGCCGCCGAGGTTCGCGCCGTAGCCCACGCTCGTGGGAACGGCGATAACCGGACATGCGGCAAGACCGCCCACGACGCTGGGAAGCGCGCCCTCCATGCCGGCGATGGCAATAATCACCTGAGCCCGGGCGATCTGCTCGCCATGCGACAGCAGGCGATGGATGCCGGCCACGCCGGCATCGTTTACGCACTCGACCTCGTTTCCCAAAAAGCGCGCCGTCAGCGCGGCCTCCTGCGCGACGCCGACATCGGACGTCCCCGCGGTTACGACCAGGATCGTGCCGTTGCCGTCCGGCTCGGGCAGATCTCCCACCACGCCCGCTCGCGCATCGCGATGATAGGTATATGGGCAGCCGAGTTCAGAGAGCCTCGCGGCCTTCTTTTCACCAAGGCGCGTGATCAGCACGCGTTGCTGGCCCGCCGCGCGCATCGCGTCGACGATGCCCGCAATCTGCTCGGCCGTCTTCCCCGCTCCGTAGATGACCTCGGATACCCCGGTCCGCACGCCGCGCTCGGTATCGATCTGCGCGTATCCCAGATCCGTCACCGTGTCGAGCCGCGCGCGCTCCACCAGCTGCTCGGGCGTCATGTCGCCCGCAGCGACCGCGCGGGCGAGCGCCGTCAATTCGGCTGCGTCCATACCGGTCCACCTTTCATTGCGAATGATCCCCGTCGCTCGGCACGCGAGCGACGGATGTCCCTCAAGACGCTACCACATGGAGCGTGCTCCAAGTCACAGTATGAGCAACCGAATTCACAGGGGGTACGCATGTCCTTAAGGACAAACTGCTATCCTTGCCCTTCAGCATACCGAACGCATCTCGGCACGGCAGCACTTCAAGCGAAGGGAGGGCCCATGTCCCATTCGACACCAACGTCTAACCGTTCCGCCGACACAAACGGCACCAAGCCCCAGCGCCCTATGAGCAGCACCGAAGAGGGCTCCCTCATGGGTGGCGACTTCTCGGGCAACGCCGCGAACGCGCCCTCGACCACCACGAGCCCCGCGCTGTCGATCGCGTCCGCTGCAGCCGGCGTGATCGGCGTGGTTTTGGCGCTTTTCGTAAGCTGGCTGCTCAGCGTCATCGTCGGCGTCGCCGCCATCCTGCTGGGACGCGCAGCAACCCGCCGCGAGGCGCCCTATCCCAAACTTGCGCTCGTCGGAAAGATCCTCGGCTTCATCTGCGTCGTCGCCAACACAGCGCTCATGGTCCTCTACATTTACCAGCTCATGAGCCTGGGCTTGCTCTAGTGAAGCTCTGATCGACGGCACCCGGGGCCCCATTGCACCGAAGGCCCCGGGTGCCACGCCCTCCCCTGGACGAAAGTGGCTAGAAATTTCTATTTTGCTGTAGGCCTGCCCGGATGAAGGCGCCGTTCTGACCGTAATGTCCGTAATGGCCGCCTATGATGCGGATGCCATGGCCTCAAACACCTCGAATAGGGGCCATGCAGGGGGAGGAGCGGTGCCGACGGCGGGTTTTGAGCCCGATCGTGCGACACCGCAACAGCATAATAGAAATATCTAGCCACTTTTTCTCAGGAGAGGGAGCGGCCGGAACGGCGCGGAGCGCCTGGGCATGCAAATCAGCGGTTCCCTAAGCGCGACCCGACGCCTGTAGGCAAAAACGCCCGCGGGCGGTCCTCCCAAAAGACCGCCCGCGGGCGCAATGTGCCGTCAGAAGCACCTATGGCAGCAGCGTCTGCTCCCACTCCGCCTCGCGAAAGCCGACGAGCACGGCATCGTCCGTGACCACGATGGGACGCTTGACCAGCATGCCGTCGGTCGCAAGCAGGGCGAAGGCGTCCTCGTCGCTCATTCCCGCATCCAACTTGGCCTTGACGCCGAGCTCGCGGTAGCGCATGCCGCTCGTGTTGAAGAAACGGCGAACAGGCAAGCCGGAGCGCTCGCGCCAGCTAGCGAGCTCGTCTGCTGTCGGATTGTCCTCGACGATATGGCGATCGACGTACTCGATCGCGTGGTCATCCAGCCACTTCTTGGCTTTCTTGCAGGTCGAGCACTTAGGATATTCCACGAACAGCACCGGCATACGGCAACCACCTCTCAGATCGCGTGGGTCGTTGCGGCGATTGTAGCACGAGCATCCGCCCTACTCTTCCGATGCCGTCCTCCTCAACAGCTCGAGCGCGTCCTCTTTCGTGGCGACGCCGAGCTTCTCGTACGCGCGCGTGCAATACGTACCGACCGTCGACCTCGAGAGGTACATCTCGTCGGCGAGCTGTGCCTGGGTCTTGCCACGGTAGACGCCGATCAGGATGTCGCGCTCCCGATCGGTGAGATTGTGCTCGGCGAGCAAGCGGTCGATGCGGATGCGCTCCTCGTCGCTGGAGGCCGGCGCCGCATCGGCCTGCGCCTGGTTGGAGGCTGGTACGACAGGTGCGGCAGGGGCTGCCGGCGCTTCCGGAACCACGTTCGCCCGCGCCGCGTCGCGCTTACTGAACCTGCGCACCAAGAACACGACGAGCACGGCGACCAGCACGATGGGCAGCACGTAGTTGATCAGCGCTACGACGATTATGACCACCCACTCGAATCCTTTGGGCAACATCGTCGGCCTCCTCACCTTGTAGACAGTCCGCCTTCAAGACGAATTATTCCCGCTCGACACGCCTGCGTCTGTCATGCACCCTGTTGATTTTTGACAACGATTCCGCAGGTCAATCGTGTCGTGCAAAAATGTCTACACGCGCCGGAGCGCCCTTTGGCCTCAGCGGTGGCGCGCGTCGAGCTCCCCGGCGAGCTCGTCGAGCGTGACGCCGTAGCGCTCGAGCGTGACGAGCAGATGGTAGATGAGATCTCCCGCCTCGTAGCGGATGTGGTCGTGATCGTTATCCTTGCACGCCATGATGACCTCGCTCGCCTCCTCGGCAAGCTTCTTGAGCAAGCTGTCGGCCTCGCCCTGCAGCAGCTTGGCCGTATAGGACGTATCCGGCGTCGCGCCACGGCGCTCGTGGATAACCGCAGCGAGGCCCGTCAGCGTCTCGCCGATGTTGCCGTCCTGTACATGCTCGGTGCGAACTCCCATAGTCCAGCCTTTCTAACGTGCGTCGTCCAAGGTGCGGAAAAAACAGCTTCGGTTGCCGGTGTGACACGCGGGGCCCGGCGAATCGACCAGCGCGAGCAGGGTGTCCGCATCGCAGTCGACTTTGAGCTCATGCAGCTGCTGCATGTTGCCGCTCGTCGCTCCCTTGTTCCACAGCTCTTGACGGCTGCGGCTCCAAAACCACGTCGTGCCCGTCTCAAGCGTCAGCCCCACCGACTCAGCGTTCATCCACGCCACCATGAGCACCTCGCCCGTGTCGTACTGCTGCACCACGCACGGGATGAGCCCCTGCGCATCGAACTTCAGCTCGCTGATATCCATTGCCGCCCTTTCTGACGAGACCTGCGAAAAAGCACCGACCGATCATTAAAAATCGAGGCGGACGGGGATGCCCTGCGATGCCATGTACTCCTTGACCTGCCGAATGCTGTAGGTGCCGAAGTGGAACACGCTCGCTGCCAGCACGGCGTCGGCCTCGCCCTCGATAACCCCCTCGGCAAAGTGCTCGAGCGTGCCCACGCCGCCGCTCGCGATGACGGGGATGGGGACCGCGCGGGCCACCGCGCGGGTCAGCGCCAGATCGAAACCCTCTTTGGTTCCGTCGCGGTCCATGCTTGTCAGCAGAATCTCGCCCGCACCGCGTCGCGCCGCCTCCTGCGCCCAGGCGACCGCGTCGATACCCGTCGACGTGCGCCCGCCGGCAAGATAGACTTCCCACTTGTCAGCGCCCGGCGCCCCGGGCACGCCGACGCGCTTGGCGTCGATGGCGACGATGACCGCCTGGCTGCCGAACGCCGCGGCGGCCTCGGTGATGAGCTCGGGCCGGCGCACGGCGGCCGAGTTGATCGACACCTTGTCCGCTCCTGCAGCGACCATCTGGCGCATGCCGGCAAGATCGCGAAACCCGCCGCCCACGGTATAGGGAATCGATAGCTCGCAGGCGGCGTGCGCCGCCATGTCGATCGTCGTCGCGCGATCGTCGCTCGTCGCCGTGATGTCGAGGAACACCACCTCGTCGGCGCCCTCGCGATCATAGGCGGCCGCGAGCTCGATGGGGTCTCCCGCATCGCGCAGCGACACGAAGTTCACGCCCTTGACCACACGCCCGTCCTTCACGTCCAGGCATGGGATGATCCGCTTGGTCAGCATGTCGCCTCCTTCGCCGCGGCGAGCGCCTCGGCCAACGTGAAGTTCTTCTCGTACAGGGCGCGTCCGATGATGCAGCCCTCGATGATGCTCGCATCGGCGGCAGCGCACGCGCGAATGTCGTCCAGCGTGGAGATGCCGCCCGATGCCACCACGGGAAAGCCCGCGTATCCGGCGACGCGGCGGTAGGCATCCACGTCGATGCCGGTCTGCATGCCGTCGCGCGCGATATCCGTGAACACCAGGTGCTTGAAGCCAAGGCCCGACAGCTCCCCTACCACGTCCTCGACGCTGCGGGAGATGCCCTTGCGCCAGCCGTTTATCTTGACCTGGCCGTCGCGGGCGGCAACATCCGCTGCGAGTAGGTCGCCGAACCCGCGCGCCGCGATCTCGGCAAACCCGGGTTCGGTCACGAGCACCGTGCCGAGCGCGATGCGCCGGGCCCCATAAGCCGCCAGCTCGTCGATGCGGGCAAGCGACCGCACGCCGCCGCCCACGTCGACAGACAGGCCGTCGATCCGGCAGATCGCCTCGATGGCAGCGGAATTGGCCGCGCGGGCGTCATCGTCCTCCTCGAGCGCTGCCGAGAGGTCGACCACGTGCACCCACGTGGCCCCCTGCTCCAAAAACTCGTGCGCCTGGGCGACCGGGTCGTCGGAATACACCTTCATATGCGCGCGGTCACCGCGCTCCAGGCGCACGACCTTGCCGGCAACGAGGTCGATAGCGGGAAAGACGATCATGCGCGCGCCTCCTTCATGTGCGCCTCCACGATGCGCACGAAATTCTCGAGAATCTGATGCCCGTGAGCCGAGGACTTCTCGGGGTGGAACTGGCACCCGTAGATGTTGCCCTGCCACACGACCGAGCCGAACGCGCGCGCGTAGAACGTGCGGGCGGCGACAACGGGTGCGTCCACGTCCTCGTCGAGTGCGTAGGAATGCGTGAAGTAGAGGTTCGCGCCCTCGTCGAACCCCTTGAGCAGCGGACACGAGAGGCCCGCCGGCGCAAGATGCACCTGGTCCCATCCCACGTGCGGTATCTTCAGGCGATCCGCCGGCAGGATGGTGCACGACCCCTTGAGCAGGCCGAGGCCGCGAGCCCAGCGCTTCCCCTCGGCCTCGAATACGGCACCGGGGGCGCCGGCGGGCGCGGAGTCAGCCGGCGCGTCTGCCGGCACGCCTTCGTCGCCGCGCTCAAAAAGCAGCTGGAGACCCAGGCAGATACCCAGAAACGGAGTTCCCGCCCCGTCTGCCAGCGCATCGATGACCGCCTGGTCCTGGCCCGATTCGTGCATGAAGGCGATCGCGTCGTAAAAGGACCCCACGCCCGGCAGCACGATGCCGTCGGCCGCGCGAATGCGGTCGGGGTCGTCGGATACGACGGCCTCGGCGCCCGCGCGCGCAAGCCCGCGGGCCACGCTGGACAGGTTGCCTTTGTGGTAGTCGACGATGACGATGCTCGGCTTATCGGCCATAGCCGCACCTTTCTCCATGCATGAACAGAAATGGCCCCGTCCCCAAACGCACCATCAGAGGGAGCCCTTGGTGGACGGCACGCCCGTCACGCGCGGATCGCGCTCGCAGGCATGCCGCATGGCGCGCCCGACCGCTTTGAACGCCGCCTCGATGATGTGGTGGCTGTTCGCGCCGGCGAGCTCGCGCACATGCAGGGTCAGGCGCGCATCGCGGGCGAACGCGTAGAAGAACTCGACGGCGAGCTCGGTGTCGAACGCGCCGACGCGCTCGGTCGGCAGCGGCAGGTCGCAATACGCCTGGCCGCGTCCCGAGATATCCACCGCGGCCATGACGAGAGTCTCGTCCATGGGGATGGCGCAGTCGGCGAAGCGCGTGATGCCCGCCTTGTCGCCCAGCGCGCAGGCGAACGCCTGCCCGAGCACGATGCCCGTGTCCTCCACGGTGTGATGCGCATCGACCTCGGTGTCGCCGGTCGCGTGGACCGTCAGGTCGAACAGGCCGTGGCGCCCGAAGGCGTTCAACATGTGGTCGAAAAACGGAACGCCCGTCGAGATGTCACAGGTACCCGATCCGTCCAGATCCAGCTCGATCGTGATGTCGGTTTCGCCCGTCGTGCGGGTCACTCGCGCCGTTCGCGTCATATCCCTCATGCCTCCTCGTCGAGCAGCGCCTCCAGCGCCGCAAGCACCTCGTCGTTTTCCTCGGGCGTGCCCACGGTGATGCGCAGGCACCCCTCCAGCCCGGGCACGGCGCTGAAGTCGCGCACGAGGATGGAGTGCTCGTCGCGCAGGCGGCGGCGAATCGCGCTCGCCTCGTCGACGCGCACGAGCAGGAAGTTCCCCTGGCTCGGCCAGGCCTGAACGCGCTCGTCGGACTCCAACGCGGCGAGCATGCGCTCGCGCTCGGAGCGGATCTTTTCCACAACCGGCACGAACGCGTCGCGCATCTGCGCGGCAGCGAGCGCCGCCGCCTGTGTGAGCACGTTGACCGAATAGATCTGGCGCACCGCCGCGAACACCTCGATCGCATCGGCGGCCGCGATCACGTACCCGCAGCGGATGCCCGCCTCGCCAAACGCCTTGGAAAGCGTGTGGAGGATCACCAGGTTGGGGCATGACGCAAGCAGCCCGCACGCGTCATAGCCCGCATCGGCGAACTCGATGTAGGCCTCGTCCAGCATCACCATGCCGGGGCACGCGCGGCACAGCTGCGCCACGAAGCTCACGGACAGCGCGTCGCCGGTCGGGTTGTTGGGCGAGGTGACGATGACCAGGTCGGCCGTCTGCGCCGCCGCCAGCGTCGCCTTCTCGTCGACGCGCAGCGTTTTGCGGTCGCGCCGGACGGTCCTCACCGATGTCTGGGTAAGCGAGGCGAAGAACTCGTACTCGGAAAAGCACGGCGGGCAGACCAGCAGCGTGCGCCCCTGGCCCCCGAAGGCGAGCAGGAAGTTGTAGAGCAGCTCGTCGCCGCCGTTGCCCACGCAGACGTTCTCGCGGGCAACGCCGTGCCACGCGGCGAGCTCGTCGCGCAGCGCCCCGGACATGGGATCCGGGTAACGGTTGAGCGGCGTTGCCGCCAGGGCCCCATCGATTGCGGCGCGCACGCCGTCGGGCAGCGGATAGGTGTTCTCGTTGGCCGACAGGTTGATGCGCGTGGGCGTGAAGTTCGGATCGTAGGGCTCGATGCCGGCAAGATGGGGCTGGACCAGCGCGCGCATGCGCTCGGAGAGCTCTGCCATGGGACTCCTCTTTCGTACATGCCGGGCAGCCTGCCCGGTAGATTCAGTCGGATGCGAAGCGGTTGCTTCGAGAGGGCGCCTACGCGCCCGCGGCCACCGTTTCGGCGGGGTCATCGGGCCAGGCGACGGCGGTCAGGTCGACGGCCGCCAGGGCGTCCGTCGCAACCGCGTCCTCGCCGCGCTCCAGCACGCGGCGGCGCAGCGCCGTGGAGAGCGCATGGGCCCAGAGCCCCTCGGCGTGCGCTAGGCGCTGGGTTGCCGGCGCATCCTTGAGCAGGCCCGCGGGCGTGTAGCAGATGACCGAGGACTTCTTGACGAAGTCGTCCACCGAAAGCGGGTTGGAGAACACCGCGGTGCCGCCCGTGGGCAGCGTGTGGTTGGGTCCCGCCACGTAATCGCCGAGTGGCTCGGTGCTCCACGCACCCACGAAGATGGCGCCCGCGTTGCGGATGGCCCCCAGCAGCCCCAGCGCGTCGGCGCAGTGGAGCTCGAGATGCTCGGGCGCGATGGTGTTCACGGCCTCGACGGCCGCATCCATATCAGCGGCGATGATGATCGTGCCCTCGTTGTCGAGCGAGGCGCGCGTGATGTCCGCGCGCGGACTCTGGGCGACCAGCACCCCGATCGCCCGCTCGACCTCGGCGGCAAAGGCGGCATCGCAGGTCACAAGGTAGCAGGCCGCCAGCGGGTCGTGCTCGGCCTGTGCCATCAGGTCGGCGGCGACCACGGCGGGATGGGCGGTCGCATCCGCCAGCACGCAGACCTCGGAGGGGCCGGCGACCATGTCGATGCCGACGTCTCCGGACACCAGGCGCTTGGCTGCCGCCACATACGCGTTGCCGGGGCCGGTGATCTTCCCCACCCGCGGGATGGACTCGGTGCCGTAGGCGAGCGCGGCGACGGCCTGCGCGCCGCCGACCGTGTAGATCTCATCGACCCCGCCGACTTTGGCCGCGGCCAGCGTGTAGGGAGAGATGGGGCAGGTCCCCGCCTCGACGGCATCGCGCTGCGGAGGCGTGACCATGATCACCCGCTCGACGCCGGCGACTTTGGCGGGAATCGCGTTCATGAGCACGGTCGAAGGGTACTGGGCGCGGCCGCCGGGCACGTAGATACCGGCAGCGGCAAGCGGCGTCACCTTCACGCCTAGCATGGTGCCGTCGGGACGCGTCGTGAACCAGGACTGCTGCGCCTCGCGCTCATGGAAATCGCGGATCTGAGCGGCGGCCTTCTCGAGCGCCGCCAGAAACGCGGGGTCGAGCCCCTCGAGCGCGGCGTCGATCTGCTCTTGCGGCAGGCGGAACGAGGCGAGGTCCACGCCATCGAACTCGCTGCAATAGCGTCGAACGGCGGCGTCTCCCTCGGAGCGCACCGCATCGATGATGCGCTGGGCCGCCTGCGTGATGTCGGCCGGCAGCACGCCCTCGCGCGTCAGCATCGAGGCGTCGAGGAGCTCGCCTGCAGCCAGCGTGATGGTCTTCATATCAAATCGTCTCCTCACGAGATCGGGCAGTCCGTCTTGGCGGTTAGGGGATCACGGCAGCAGACATGGATCCCTGCCGGGCATTGCTACTTTAGCACGATAAAGTTTTTCACACCACCTCTGGAAACACGAGGGAAATACGGCGCCTTCGGAAAGGGAGGTATCCGCTCCGTGGCGAAACGACACCGCATTTCCCCAGATATGAGGGGGTTGTTATTTATAGAAAACCAATTTGGTATCAACGTAGCGCGCATCACGCAGGTCGAGCGCGTAACGGACACATGTGACAAGCTATCTACCAGCGGTTTTACCCAGCCATCTCATCGCAGGGCGCTTCGACGCGCCCGCTTTGCCCGGGCATACCTCGATTGTTGATACCAAATTCGGCAAGCTCTGCTCAGGGCCCTCAATCCTGCGCCACGACGGCGGCCAGGCGCTCCGCGAGCCTCCTCACGCGCCCGTCCAGCCTCGCGCGGCCGGGGTTCACGAAGAACCGCGCCGTGCACTCCATGATCTCGCCGGTGATGACGAGGTCGTTTTCGCGCAGCGTCGTGCCGGTAGCCGTGATGTCCACGATGCGGTCGGACAGGCCCACGATGGGTCCGAGCTCGATGTTGCCGTGAAGCGAGATGATGTCCGCGTTCACGCCGCGCTCCTCGTACCAGGCGCTCGCGATGCGCGGATACTTCGTCGCAACGCGCAGGCTGCCGCGGCGCGCATAGGCGCGCTCCGCCTCCCCCGCCCGCCATGCGGGTTCGGCCTCGATGAACCGGCATGCGCCGAATTGCAGGTCGATAAGCTGAAGCAGGTTGAGGTCGGCCTCGATCAAGGAGTCGCGCCCGCAGATACCGCAGTCGGCTCCCCCGCAGGCAACGAACGCCGGGGCGTCGGTCGGTCGCACGATGATGTATTCCACCTCGCCGATGGAGTCGTCACCCTCGCGCGTATCGCGCGCCCTGAAGATCAGGTGCCGGCCGGGATCGCGCAGGGCGGACACGTCAAGCCCCGCAGCCTCGAGCACGCGCAGCGTATCGGCGTTGAGCGAGCCCTTGGGGACGGCGATGCGCAAGGGCGCCGCCACATCGCGCGGGATCGCCCCGTCCCCGCCCGCGCACACGGCCTTCTCGTCGGGACGGGCCGCCTCGAGTCGCTCGAGCGAGAACGCAAAGCCGGCAGCGGGGACGCGCTGCACGCCGTCGATCGCGCCGTCGAGCACGGTATCGTAGCGACCGCCCGAGCCGACGGAGTCCGGCATGCCGGCGGCGTAGACCTTGAACAGCAGGCCCGTGTAGTAGTCAAACGAGTTCAAGATGGAGAAATCGAACGTCAGGCGCGCGCGGACGTCCTCCCCCATCGCGGAGACCGCCTCATAGAGCGCGCGCAGCTCGTCGGTGGCGGAATCGCCCACCCCCGCGTCCTCCAGCAGCGCGTCGACCTCGTCGAGCACCTCGATGCCGCCGCTCAGGCGCGGCAGGGCGCACACGGCGCGCTTGAAGGCCTCGTCCTCGCCGCTTGCGCGCACGCACGCATCGAGGTCGACGAGGTTGTTGGCGTGCACGAATTCGAGCACGCGGCGGGCGAGGTCCGCGTCGGCACAGCAGGAAAGCAGGGCCTTGATGGGCAGGACGCTGCCGCAGACGAGCCGCCAGCCGGGTAGGCCGAGCTCGCGCACGACCTCGACCGCGATCGAGACGATCTCGGCATCCCCCGCCGCGCCGCCGGCGCCGATCAGCTCGTAGCCGAGCTGCGTGAACTGGCGCGAGGTGCCGCTGTTGCGCGAGGCGGCGCGCACGACCGGCGCCTCGTAGCGCAGGCGCAGCGGCAGATCGCCGGCGCTCATGCGCGAGGACACGAGCCTCACGATGGAAAGCGTGTTGTCGGGACGGACGACCAGGAAGCGACCGTCGTCGTCGAAAAGCTTGAAGGGCGTATCCGCCAGGTGCCCGCCCTGCTCCAGCGCGCTTTTGTCCTCCAAAAGCGGCGTCTCGACCGGAAGGTAGCGATGCGCCTTGAGGCAGTTCTTTACCGTCAGCGCGATATCCTCGCGCGCCTGCGCCTCCTCGGGCAGAATGTCCCTGAATCCCCATGGCGTTGCCGTCATGCGCCGCTCCTCTCTTCTTGCTGGCCAGATACTTTAGCATACTAGAGTGCTTGCGGCATCAAACACGCAATTGTTAACCAAGTCCTGATAGTTCTTGCCGAAGCAGCGCCCGAAGGAGCGACAGAAAAAGGGGCACGGCCTCGTGGCCGTGCCCCCCCGCTACGGTTGGCTGAACCGGATGTTCCGGGCGCTACTCGTTGTCGCCGGCGGTCATCTGGGTCGCGGAAAGCTCGCCGTCGGTCGCGGCGGCGGCGTCGGGCCAGACCCAGTTGGTGAAGTCGGGGTGATCGTAGCCCTCGTCCACGGCGAAGCGGAACGCCTCCTCGCGGAAGTCCTCCCACGTCTGAATCTGATCGGCGTACTTGTCGGCGTCGACCAGGCGCAGCGCGTCGGACGCGAGCTCCCAGCGATCCATGTTGTTGAGGCGCAGCATGTCGTACGGGGTGGTCGTGGAGCCCTTCTCCTCGTAGCCGTGCACGCGGAAGCTCTTGACGCCCGGACGAGCCCACAGGATGCGGTGGATGGTGCCCTCGTAAGCGTGGAAGCAGAAGAGCACGGGCTTGTTCTCGTCACCGAAGAACTCGACGAAGCGCTCGTCGGAGATGGCCTGGTCGTTGTCGGCGACGCTCTGGATCTTGAGCAGGTCGACGACGTTCACGAACCACACCTTGACACCGAGCTTGCGCAGCAGGTCGGTGGCGGCCAGGGCCTCCATGGTGGGGACGTCGCCGCACGAGGCGATCACGAGGTCGGCGTCCTCGAGGCTATCGGCGGTGCAGGCCCAATCCCACACGGCAAGGCCCTCTTCGAGCTCGGCCTTGGCCTCGTCGACCGTCACGAAGGTCGGCGCGGGCTGCTTGCCGCAGAAGATGGCGTTCACGCAGTTGGTGGACTGGTAGCAACGCTCGGCGACGGCCAGGGCCATGTTGGCGTCGCACGGATAGTAGGCGTTCACGACGTGGGTGTCGTTGGCCTTGTTGAGCAGCAGGTCGATGAAGCCGGGGTCCTGGTGGGAGAAGCCGTTGTGGTCCTGACGCCACACGTGGCTGGACAGCAGGATGTTCAGGCCGGCGATGGGCTCGCGCCACGGGATCTCGCGGACGGTGGCCTCGAGCCACTTGCAGTGCTGGTTGACCATGGAGTCGACCACGTGCACGAAGCTCTCGTAGGTGCTCCACACGCCGTGACGGCCGGTGAGCAGGTAGGCCTCGAGGAAGCCCTCGCACTGGTGCTCGGAGAGCTGCTCGATCACCTTGCCGGAGGTGGCCAGCAGGTCGTCGTTGTCGGCGTCGGCGTGATAGCCGGCCTCCCACTGCTTCTTGGTCACCTTGTAGGCGTCCTGCAGGCGGTTCGAAGCGGTCTCGTCGGGGCCGAAGATGCGGAAGTCGTCGTTAGCGGCGAGCACGTCGGCGGTGTAGGCGCCGAAGACGCGCGCGGCCTCGGTGGAGCCCCAGCCGTGGCCCTTCTCGGCGACCGGCACCTCATGGGCATGGATGTCGGGCAGGGTGAGCGGCTGACGGACCTTGCCGCCGTTGGCGTTGGGGTTGGCGCCGATGCGCAGGTCGCCCTTGGGCATGAAGGCCGTCACCTCGGGGCGAACCTGGCCCTCCGGCGTGAAGAGCTCCTCGGGCATGTAGGAGCGCAGCCAGGCGCGCAGGACGCGGAAGTGCTCGTGGGTGTCCTTGGCGCTCGCCAGGGGCACCTGGTGGGCACGCCAGGAGTCCTCGGTCTTCTTGCCGTCGATGTGCTTGGGGCACGTCCAGCCCTTGGGCGTGCGGAAGATGATCATCGGATAGACCGGGCGGGTCTCGACGCCGGTCTCGGCCTTGGTCTTGATGTCGCAGATCTCGTTGAAGACCTCCTCGAGGAGGGTGGCGAAGCGAGCGTGGATCGACATGTGCGGCTCGTTGTCGAAGCCAGCCATGAAGAAGTGCGGCTTGTAGCCCATGCCCTCGAAGAACTTGGTGAGCTCCTCATCGGAGATGCGGGCGAGGATGGTGGGGTTGGCGATCTTGTAGCCGTTGAGGTGCAGGATCGGCAGCACGATGCCGTCGGTCTTGGGGTTCACGAGCTTGTTGGACTGCCAGGAGGTGGCGAGCGCCGCGGTCTCGGCCTCGCCGTCGCCCACGACGGCCACGGCCAGCAGGCTCGGATTGTCCATCACGGCGCCGTAGGCGTGGGACAGGGTGTAGCCGAGCTCGCCGCCCTCGTGGATGGAACCGGGGGTCTCGGGGGCGAAGTGGCTGGGGATGCCGCCGGGGTAGGAGAACTGGCGGAAGAACTTCTGCAGGCCGGCCTCGTCATCGGTGATGTCGGGACGAATCTCGCGATAGGTGCCGTCGAGCAGGGACTGAGCGGTGCCCGCAGGGCCGCCGTGACCAGGGCCCATCAGGAAGATGGCGTTCTGCTGGTGATCGGCGATCAGGCGGTTCACGTGGCCGAACAGGAAGTTCACGCCCGGAGTGGTGCCCCAGTGGCCGACGAGACGGTGCTTGACGTCGGGACGACCGAAATCACGGGTCTCACCGGTCTTCTCGTCCACCCAGTCCTTCTTCATAAGGGGGTTGGAACGGAGGTAGATCTGACCGACCGAGAGGTAGTTGGCGCAGCGCCAATACTTCTCAACACCCTCGAGGGTCTCAGCGCTCACCGGGGCGTTGAGCTTCTTCCACGGAGTTCCGATCACGGGTTGGGACATTGCTCCTCCTTTTTTATCACGCCGGGCGGGATGCCCGCCGATTAGGTATCAAACCTCGGATGCGGACGGATGCGAGCCGCAGTAAGCGCTCAGCGCAGGCAGGGGTTCCGCGCAGTGTGCAAATCCCAGAAGTTGGATGGAGCCTCTGGAATCTACCGGGTTGCACCCGTCCAGCACATCCAAGGTCAGTATAGTTGCTAAAACGTTTTACCATTATGACAAATCGTTTTATCTTTCGGAAAAGTTTATATCAAGGTGCGGTAAGCATCGCTTTGAGACAGCCAAAACGGACTGTCTTCGAACAGCCCCTCTCGGACCTATCGCCTATTATCGCCCGTACCTGCAAAAACGGTGCTTTGCGCCATGGCAGTGGACCGACCCATTCCATGAAGTGTTCGAACAATATGCGCAGCACGAGCAAAAGGCGCGCCTCATACGTCGCAGCCCTTCTCCGTTCCTTCATATCTCATGCCGCTCACCGGCCAAAACATACCGTTCGCGCAGCCGAGACGAAGGGTGGGGGCAGATACCCTACTTCGCAGAGGCCACGCTTTCCTTGATGACCAGCTGGGGCTTGAGCACGCGCTCGACCGGATTGACGGCGGGGTTCGCCAGACGGCGCATCATCAGGCCCACCGCATGCATCGACAGCTTGCCGACGTTCTGCTCGATCGAGGTCAGCGCGGGCTCGAACAGCGCATCGGCGGCGCTGTTGTCGTAGCTCACCATCGAGTAGTCGCGCGGGATGCGCTTCCCCTTCTCATGCATGCGTTTCAGCAGGCCGAGCGCGATGTTGTCCGAGCTCGCGAACACGGCGGTCGCATCGCTGTCGAGCACCTCGGTGCACGCTTCGTATGCGCTGGAGATGTAGTACTCGCTCTCCACCACGAGCGACAGGTCCGTCTCGAGGCCCGACTCGCGCAGCGCGCGCAGATAGCCCAGCAGACGCTTGCGACCGGTCAGGGTCTTGGAGGCGTTCACCACGCAGGCAATCCGACGATGCCCCATCTGCAGCAGGTAGCGCGTCGCCATGTAGCCGCCCAGCTCGTGGTCGAACATGACCTTGTCGCAGGTGAACTCGTTCACCACGCGGTCGACCATCACGCACGGAACCGGCAGGTTGTTCAGCTCCTCAAGCAGCGTCGCATTGTCGGACACCTCATCGGAGACTACGAGAAACAGGCCATCGACACCGCGCGTGACCAGCAGGTTGAGCAACTCGACGTCGTTCTCGGGAATCCCGTCCGAATTGGTGATGAACAATGCGTACCCTTCGGCACGGCACCGCTGCTCCAGATTCTTGGCGAGCGAGGAGAAGAACCGGCTTTCGATGTTGGGGACGATGAGACCGAGGGTCTTTGATTGGCGCGTGACCAGGCTCCGCGCGATCTGGTTGGGAATATAGTGCTCGCGCGCCGCCACCTCTTTGATGCGGCGGCGATTCTCCTCGGAGATGCGACACGGTCGGTTGTTGAGGACAAGCGAGACGGAGGCGGGCGACAGGCCCACCTCGTGCGCGATCTGCTTGAGCGTCACCTTCTTGGCCACAGCCTCTTCTCCTTTTGCCTCATGACCTTGGTGCGTTTATGCAATGGTGCGTATACCACGGCGCGTTCTCTATAATAGCCAGCATGATACGACGGAATGCGACAAAACGAAACACCCTATCGAGCCCGGGACGCAGGGCGGCATGGTACGGCCTGCTCACCGCCCTTGCCCTGTGCGCGGGCTACCTGGAGGTCCTGGTGCCCCTGCCGGTGAGCGTTCCCGGCATCAAGCTGGGGCTGGGCAACGCCGTGGTCCTGTTCGCACTCGAGCGCATGGGCGCCCGCCCCGCCCTGTTTATCATGCTCGCCAAGGTGTTTTGCTCCATGCTGCTCTTCTCGACACCGCAGATGCTCGCGTTCAGCTTGGGCGGAGGCCTGCTCTCATGGGCCATCATGGCCGCCGCTGTGCGCCTCGATCTGTTTTCCGAGGTGGGCGTGTCGGTTCTGGGCGGCGTGGCGCACAACGCGGGCCAGCTGCTGGTCGTGGCGGCGCTTCTGTCCCCCCAGGTCGCACTCGTGAACGCGCCTGTGCTCGCCATCGCGGGCGTTGCGTGCGGACTGGCGATCGGGCTCATACTGCGCGGCGTGCTCGCCGCCCTCCCGAAGGCGGGCTTCCGTGAGTAGCCCGTCGTCACTCCCCTCTCGTCGCGCGCTGCTCGCAGGCGCGGGCATCGCGCTCGCCGGAAGCCTGACCTACCTGCTGCCCGGATGCTCCGAAAGCGGTGGGTCGGCCGCGGTAGGCCCTGGAGAGGAGCCCGCGAGCGGCGGCACGTTCGCATTCGATACGTACTGCACGTTTTCTGTTTACGGCGACGATGCGGCGCTTTCAAAGCTGACGCAGGCGTGCGCCCGCTACGACAAGCTGTTCAACCTCTACAGCAGCGATTCGGACATCGCGCGCATCAACGCCGCCAAAGGCGCCGCCGTGGAGGTGGACCCCGCGACTGCGGACCTGGTCTCCCAGGCCCTGGCTTACTGCGCGGAGTTCGACGGGCTGTTCGACATCACCATCGGCGCTGTATCGACCCTGTGGGACTTCGACGAGGGCGTGCGCCCTTCCGACGAGGCGATCTCTGATGCCCTCCCCCATGTGGGCTGGCGCGGCGTCCACGTGGACGAGGACGCCTGCACCGTGCAGCTCGACGACCCGCAGGCGCAGCTCGATCTGGGGGGCATCGCCAAGGGCTATGTTGCCGACCGGCTCGTCGAGCTGCTGGAAGCCGAGACCTCGGCTTCTGCCGCCATGATCTCCCTGGGCGGCAACATCGCGCTGTTCGGCACCAAACCCGACGGAGAGCCCTGGTTCGTCGGCGTGCGCGACCCCAACGATCCCGGCGGCAGCACCGTCGTCGGCACCGCCTCGCTTGCAGAACCGACCTCGCTGGTGACCAGTGGGCTGTACGAGCGCACCTTCGAGCAGGACGGCGTGACCTATTGGCACATCCTGGACCCGAATACGGGCATGCCCGTCTCCACCGACGTCGACAGCGTCACCGTCACCTGCCCCTCCTCCACCTTGGCTGACACGCTTTCGACCACGCTCTTCGTTGCCGGCAGCGATCGTGGACGCCAGATCGCCGACGAACGCGACGACGTCGCCGCGTACTTCATCCTGCACGACGGTGCTGCCGTCGAAAGCAGCCGATGGGACGCTGTCACTTCGTTTACCAGCTGATCTTCTGGATTGTGTAAAGCGTGCTTCACGGGCTTCCGCGCGACGGGCTGGCGGAGGCGGACCACATGGACACGCCTCGACCTTAAATCTGGATCCAGTGAAGGCTCGCGGGCCTCCACTGGACACAAAGCCATGTCCACGCGACTGCTTATGATGCCACTCGATTCGAACACATGATCGATTGAGGAGGTTGCCGTGGCTGGATTCCCACATCGTGCATCGCTTGCCGGGAGGTGCGGCATTCCCGCAGAACGGGAGCGCATCTACATCCGCGTGGACATGGCAGCAGGGTCACCAGGGCTCGGTGATCATGATGCGCACCCCGTGCGCCTGCATTGGCCCGACGGCAGATGGTGGAACATCGAAAGCGTCTACAGCGTTCGGAGCTTTGGCAGAGCGGAATTCGGCAACCTCTGCGTCAAGTGGACCGTCTGCATCCGCCGTACGCCCAAAGTGATCTGGTGGGAACGGGGAAGATGGTTCGTGGCCAAGCGCAGCGGCATGGCACTGCGGCTATAAATGCACATTGGGGACGTACCTTCTGCGTGCACTTTTGCCTGCCGCACGCCGCCGCTCACCAATCAAAATGACCCCTCACCGATAGACTTTTGCCGCACCCAAAACATCCGCCACCAGCATATAAGGTCTCAAGTAGAGAGGGGTTGTCCCCCTCGCAAAGGGTCGGGAGGTACTTATGTATACGAATGTTTGGCGGCCCTCCGAGCTGTCCCAGCACGCGTCGCGGCGATGGTGGCGGGTGGTGATGGCACTCATAGCAAGCCTCGCGCTCGTGCTTGCCCTGAGCCCTCATGTCGCCTTTGCCGACGGATGCAACGTAGCCTCGGTAAGCCAGGAGGAGATCTTGGACTATGCCGAGCGAAATAACATCGACCTCGACGAGATCACGAGCAAATCCGTCAGCTATTCCGTGCAGCCAGATGTCGACACTCCGCCATATGCCGCCGGAAGCCTTTCGAACGATACGCTCAACGACGCGCTCAAGGTCCTCAACTTCGTGCGCTACATCGCGGGCGTCCCGAGCAGCGTCACGCTGAACAGCGACTACAACGAGTGGGCGCAGGCAGCATCGCTCGTTAGCAGGCTGAACAACAAGCTGTCGCACGATCCATCCCAGCCAGCTGGCCTACCCAATGACCTCTATGACCTCGGGCATAAGGGAGCGAGCAGCTCAAATCTCGGATCAGGCTACGCCAATCCCGCTAGCTCAATCGTCAACGGCTACCTGCGCGATGAAGACGCGAGTAACATCGACCGTGTTGGCCACCGTCGCTGGGTGCTCAATCCACCCATGGGTCAGGTGGGCTTTGGCTATGTGGGCAGCTACACCGCCATGTACGCCTTCGACAGAACTGGCTCCTCAAGCTGCACGAACGTCGCTTGGCCAGCGCAGAACATGCCGGTCGAGCTCTTCCAAAGCGACGATCCGTGGAGCCTAAACGTAGGCAGTGAGGTATCGGAAAGCAGCACGACCGTCACCCTCACCCGTGAGCGCGATGGCAAGGTGTGGAACTTTAGCAGCAGGTCAAGTGACGGCTACTTCAACGTCGACAACGGCGGATACGGAATGCGTGGTGCCATCATCTTCAGGCCCAACGGATTTTCTTGCTATCCGGGCGACAGTTTCACCGTGCTCATCACGGGAGCCACTTCTTCCCCCATTGAGTACCAGGTGAACTTCTTCAGCCTGGAGGGCGGCGGCTCGGCGACCCCCGCGACCATCAAAGGGCCCGACTCGTTTACCAGGACGTTTGGTGACGCGGACTTCAGTCTCAACCAGTCGATCTCCAGCGGCCAGACCCTGAGCTACTCAACGAGCAACGCGTCCGTCATCGGCGTGTACGGCGGCGAAGCCAGCGTCCTTGGCGCCGGCACGGCAACCATCACCGTAACGGCACGGGCCAACGATCGGTATCCCGAAGCTACGAAGACCATCACCGTAACGGTCAAGAAAGCCGAGGCGACGGTCAGGGCGAACGATCTGACCATGCGTTCCGGCGAAAAAATGCCAACGCTCACGGCCAGCGTCACCGGCGAGGTCAACTCCGACCGAATCAACTACTCGCTGTCCTGCGAGCCGAGCAGCAAGGTCGGCACGTACCCCATTGTCGTCACGCTTGGCAGCAACCCCAACTATGATGTGACCGCGATAGACGGCACGCTCACCGTCACGGCCGGCGACGGTCCCACCATCAACGGTTCAAGCACCTATACCAGAACCTTCGGCGACGGCGATTTCAAGCTTGACGCCATGGCGAGCAACGGCTCGCCCCTTACCTACACGTCCAGCAACCCGTCTGTTGTCACCGTTTCGAGCATGGGCTATGTAACCGTTCATGGGGCGGGAACTGCAACGATTACGGTGAAGACGCAGGCGACCGATTCCGCCGCCAGCTCAAGCAAGACCATTTCGATCACCATCAACAAGGCCAAGGCGACAGTCACCGCACAAGACAAAACCATGGGCGTGGGCGACAAGATGCCCGAGCTCACCGCCACGGTCGCCGGCCAGCTTTCGAGCTATCCGGTGAAATACACCCTGTCTTGCGACGCCAACACCGCCGTCACGGGAACCTACACCATCAAGGTGAACCTCGGCTCCAACCCCAACTATGACGTAACCGCCGTCAACGGCACGCTCACCGTCACGGCCAAGAAGACGGCATCCATCGCCGGCAACAATTCGTTTACCAAGACGTTTGGCAACGCCGATTTCTCGCTCGGCGCCTCGATATCCAGTGGGCAGAAGCTAACCTATAGCTCGAGCAACGCGGATGTCGCCACCGTCTCGAGCAACGGCACAGTGAGTATCAAGGGGGCGGGCAACGCCACCATCACCATCACGGCGCAGGAAAGCGACACGCATGCGAAGGCGACCAAGCAGGTTGCCGTCACCGTCGCCAAGGCAAAGGCGACCATCACGGTAGACAACAAGACCATGAAGCCGGGCGACCAGCGTCCGCCGCTGACCGCAAAGGTCACCGGCGAGGTTGCGGGAAAGAAAATCGACTACAGTCTGTCGTGCGTCTGGAGCGGCACAGAGGGAACCTATCCCATCGAAGTGAAGCTCGGGGTCAATCCCGATTACGACGTGACCGTCGTGAACGGCACGCTCACCGTTTCCAAGAACGGCGCAGACGAACCTGAGCAGCCGGAAGATCCCGATACCCCCAGCACGCCGGTCACGGGCGGCTTCCCCGATGTCGACCCGACGGACTGGTATGCCACCGAGGAGGTTCTCGGCTACGTTCTCGAGCACGGGCTGATGCACGGCTACGACGACGGAACCTTCGGCCCGTATGTTTCCATCACGCGCGGCCAGGTGGCGTGCGTCCTGTGGAACATGGCCGGCTCGCCGAATGCAAACTCCGAGTCGTTCAGCGACGTGGACTACAGCCAGTACTATGGAGGCGCCATCCGTTGGGCACGCGCGCACGCGGTCATCAACGGATACGGCAACAACACCTTCGATCCCGAAAAACCCGTCACGCGCGAAGAGCTGTGCGCCATGCTCGCGAACTATGCCAAGGAGATCGGCGGGGTCACCGTGGCCTCCAGCGGGCAGGCACTCGACGCCATCAACGGGGCCAGCGAGGTCGCCAACTGGGCTCGAACCTCGGTCGCCTGGGCGGTCGACCAGGGCATCATCAGCGGAGAGGTTGACGACGGCGTCGCCCACGTCAACCCGAACGGAGATGCCTGGCGCTGCGCCGCGGCCAAAATGTTCAGCGTCCTGCATCGCGACGTGCTGCACCTCGGATAACCGGGAGGAGCGAAGGACAAAACGAAACGAGGGGGAGAGCGAGACGCATCGCCCTCCCCTTTTCTACGCAGCAATAACGACCTGTCTTTCTCGCCAAGCCATCGCCTCGCTCCGACGACATCAGCAACCGCTCATCTTCAACCCACAGATGACCTCCAGGACAACGATGCTGAGAAGGATAACTGCGGACAAGAACGATCGAACGGCGGGATAGAGAATAGGATCGGGGGAGCAGAAACAGAAAGCGGATTCCACCCCTAATTTGCCCCAGCCACCACTTTATCGCTCAACAGAAAAACAGGCCAGAAGCCAATATGACCTCTGACCTGCGATAATTCTGGTGCCCCCGGCCCGATTCGAACGGGCGACACCCGCTTTAGGAGAGCGGTGCTCTATCCCCTGAGCTACGGAGGCAAGTAGTACGATTCTAGCAGAACGGAAGCACACCCGCGCGAGACGGGCAACCTTCATCGATGCAGCACGGCTAGAGCAGTCGGTTCGACGCGTCCTTCCGAGCGCGAACAGCGAACACAGCACCTACCAGCGCGAGGATCGCGAACACGAAGAAGACCGACATGAACGCCCCTGCGACGAGGAACAGGGCGGCGGCAGCGCCGTTCGCGATGGCCAGAATTGCGCACAGCACGGTGTAGGGCTTCAGCTTGCCGGGATTGTTGGCGCCGAGCGCACCGCTCACACCGCCCACGAGGAACAGGATGCTGCAGACTACCACGAGCACCGCGCTCGCGCGCACGTAGACCTGGCCCTGCTCGAAGCCCTCGATGACAGGTGCGGTCATCCACTGGTACACGCCATAGACAATGCCGACGACGCCCATCGCCAGCATGATGAGCGAGATGATCTTGACGGTCTTGCACAGAGATGACATGGTTCCCCTTTCCGTTGTCGCATCGCCCCAGATTGTATCAGGGCGCAGACGCAAACGGGGCTAAGCCCTACACCGCGCGGCGGGCAGATTCCGGGTTCCCGAATGCGCACGGTGGGGAAACCGCACCGCAAATCCGCAGGAAAGAGGGGGTTATTATATCTTGAAAATGAATTTGGTATCAATCCGGATAATACGAATGGAAAACGGCCATATCTGACAAGCCTGTGACCTGTGATTCTTTACCCAGCCGTTTCCGGAGGCCCCGGGAGGCGCCTCCAATCCGCCCTAAAGCGGCCCTTCTTGCCCGCGAGTTGATGCCAAATTCAAAACGAAGCGCCCACTCCCCTTGGTAAAACCTTTTATCAAGGTGCGGTTTCGCACGCGGGCGAATACAGCGCCCCGCACCCCAAAAAGTACCGCCCCGCGTGCGGCGAGCAACGCGGGGCGGCATCCAACACCTCTAGTCCCACGGATCCCGCTCGAACAGCGGTTCCGGGTCCGGCCTACGGTCCGAGTAGGGATCGTAGCCGTCATCGTCCTCGTTCTCCGCCCGGATGAACGGGTCGCGCGGACGCCGGGCATCCTCGCGCCGAGCCTGGGCGCGCTTCTTGTCGTCGGGCATGCCGCCTCCTCCATCGGTGCCGCCATCGCATGCCATTGTCGCACAGGGAGGGGGCGACGCGCCCTTGCGAGCCGCGTCGCCCCCTGTCTCCGATGTCGGGCCACAGGGCCTCCTCTGCCGCCTCTCGGCTACTCCATGCCGAGCGCCTCGCGCATCTGCGTGGCGTAGTTCGCGGCCATCATACCGTACACGATCTGCACGCCTCCGGCGACATGCACGATACCGCGCGCCTCGAGCTCCTCGGTGAACACCTTGTCGTCGGCCACCTTGCTGCAGTCGTTCAGCTGCAGGCGCAGACGGGTGAAGCAGGCCTCGGCGCTCTTGATGTTATCGGCACCGCCGACGGCCTCGATGATGAGCGGGATGAGCTCGCTCACGGGTGCCTTCTCGGCCTTGGCGTCCTCGGAGCCCTCTTCGGGAAGCTCGCGTCCCGGGGTCTTGAGGTTCATGCGCTTGATCAGCGTCTTGAAGACGAAGAAGTACGTCGCGAACCAGATCGGGCCGAGGATGAGGATGGACATCCAGCCGGATCCCTTGCTCGCCCCCAGGATGCCGTTGAAGATCAGCGACAGCAGCGGGCCCCCGAACGTCGCGGAGCCGGCGACGTTGAAGTTCAGCAGGAACGTGAACGCGTACGCAAGGCCGGCCATGATGGCGTGGACCAGATACAGCACCGGCGCGATGAACAGGAACGAGTACTCGAGCGGCTCGGTGATGCCGGACAGCACGCACGGGATGACGAGCGCGATCATGAGCGCACCGGTCTTCTTCTTGTTCTCGGGCAGCGCCGTCTTGTAGAAGGCGAGCGCGGCACCGGGCAGGCCGAACATGGCGAAGATGACCTTGCCGTTCATGACGAAGCGGCTCACGTTGATATCGAACGGGGTGGTAGCTGAGCCCAGGATGGCACTGTAGATGTTCACGGCGCCGGAGATGGTCTCGCCGTCGATGACCTCGGTACCGCCGAGCGAGGTGAAGAAGAACGGCAGGTACACGAAGTGATGCAGGCCGAAGGGAAGCAGCAGGCGCTCGCCGGCGCCGTATACGAACGACCCGAACACGCCGGTGGCGCGGATGAAGTCGGAAAGCGCCCCCAGAGCCGTCTGGACGAGCGGAAACACGAGCGAGAGCACCAGCGCGAGCACGCTGCATCCCACGATCGTGACCGCCGGGATGAACTTCACGCCGTTGAAGATGGACAGCGCGGCCGGCAGCTCGATCTTGTAGAAGCGATTATGCAGGTAGGCGACGAGCGCACCGACCAGAAGGCCGCCGATCACGCCGGTATCGAGCGTAATCGTGCCCAGGATGGTGCTCTGGCCGGTAGCCAGGTTCTCCGGGTCGATGGTGCCGATCGCCGTCAGGAACGTGCCCATCACGGCGTTGAGCGTCATGTAGCCGATCATGCCGCACAGCGCCGCCGTGGCCTTCTCCCCCTTGGCGAACCCATAGGCCAAACACACGGCGAAGATAAGCGGGATGTTGCTCATCACGACGCCCGCGGCCGCCTTCAGGATCGAGAAGAAGATGGCGATCGCCGGGGTCCCCAACCATGGCGCGTACTCGAGCAGCATGGGACTCGTGAAGGCGTTGCCGAAGCCCTGCAGGATGCCCGCGATAGGCAAGATCAAAACGGGCGTCATCAGGACCTTGCCCAAACGCTGGAACTTCGCCAGCAATTCATCTTTGTTCATGTTCAGTCCCCTCTGACATCGGGGCGCGACGGGCGGGATGCCCCGCGCCCCGCGGACAGTTACAGCGCAGCGCCGAGCGGGCGCGCCGCGGACGATCCCCTGCCATCCGCCCGCGACGCGCCGCCCGACGTCGGTTCGCTAGCGGAGCTCGGGCCAGTAGCCCTTGTTGGCCTCGATGAGCGCATCGAGCACCTTGCGGGCCTTCTTGGCGTCACCCACCAGGCGGTTGAGGGTCAGCGCCTGCAGCGCCTTCTCGTAGGACCCCTCCATCCAGGCCTCGACGGTGAGGCGCTCGTATGCGTACTGGTTCTCCATGAGGCCGCGGTAGAACGTCCCGATCTTGCCCACGGCGTACGGGTCGGGGCCGTTTTTGCCCACGCTCGCGGCGACCTCGACCATGGCGTCGTCCGGCATGCCCTCGATGATCCCGTCGTTGCGGACCATGACGATGAAGGTCTTGCGGGTGTTGCGGTAGATGGCCGAGGAGACCTCGACGATCATGTCGCCGTGCGCGTCGTTCTGCACGACCGACGAGCCCTTGGCGGTTCCGGCCTCGGCCACGCGGCGGCACTCGGTGAACACGCGCTTCTCGCGCCCGTTGATGACCTCGTCAGAACGGGTGTAGTCGGGGTCGAGGTGCGCCAGCTTGTACTCGGGATACAGGTAGTACTGCAGGTAGGTGTTGGGCAGGTACTCGGGGAAGTCCTCGAGCATGTCCTTGACCATGGCGTAGGTGTCGAGCCACGACTGGTCGCGCTGCTCGGCGTCGACGGGAAGGAATCCGTTCTTCTCGGTGTAATCCTTGACGAGCGGCACGAGGTCGTTGCCCTCCTCGTCATAGAGGTGCGTGAACCAGCCGAAGTGGTTGAGGCCGAAGTACACGGGCTCGACGTTGGTCATGTCGCGGCCCAGCAGGCGACCGTAGGAGCGCAGCAGGTTGACCGGCTGGTCGCAGATGTTGAGGACGCGTTTCTCGTCGGGGAAGATGCGGTCGAGGCCATAGGCCACGATAGCGGCCGGGTTGGTGTAGTTGATGATCCACGCCTCCGGGCTGCGCTCGCGCACATCGTTCACGATCTCGACCATGTCGCGCATGGAGCGCATGCCGTAGGCCATGCCGCCGGGGCCGACCGTCTCCTGGCCGATGATGCCCATGGACAGAGGGATCTTCTCGTCCTTGCTGCGCATCTCGTAGCCACCGGTGCGGATCTGGCACAGGGCGAAGTCGATGTCGGTGTAGGCGACGTCCTTGTCGGTGGTGTAGATAAACTCGACCTCGGGCGCCTCCTCGGCAAACAGGACCTTGCCGAACTCACCGATGGGCTCCTGGCGCTCCGCGTCGATGTCGTAGAGGCACACGCGATTCAGCGGGAAGATGTCGAGATGCTTGGTAAGGGCCTTGAGGATGCCGGGGCACCACGTAGAGCCGCCGCCGATGAGAACGATATTGAGCTTGTCTTTCATGAGAACTTCTCCCCTCACAAGGGTTGCAGTGCATCCCAAGCGGGCACGGTGCGACTCCGCGGCTGCCGTTCCTCGTACCCCTTCGGTGCCTCCATTGTGCATGCCAAGACGCCAGAGCGACCGTCTGAGCTGCGCAAACGGGCGTGCGATACGCGTTTTGCGCCGCAACACACATCTGTGTCGCGCAACACATGGGGTATTGCACCGTTAACGAACAAGATATGACCGCTTACGGACACCCCGCTGCGGCCCATGCGGAGTCATGGGATATTTGCTTGTTCGTGTAGCAAGTAGAAAGGTGTCGCGACCGTGCAGGACTCGTTCTACAACCACGTCAAGTCGGGAGAGAAGGACCTCAACGATCTCGAGGGCAAGATCTTGCGCTACATCGTTTCACTGCGTGGCGACATCGAGCAGGCGACCTCGAAGGGCATCGCGGCGCATTTCTACGTTGCGCCCAACACCATCGTGCGCCTGGCGCACAAGCTCGGGTTTACGGGCTTCACCGAGCTCAAGCATTCGTACTTGCTCTCGCTCGAACGCAACCGCTACACCATCGAAACCATCCCGCTCGACCTGCAAATCATCCAGACCAAGGACCTCGTGCACGACATCACGATCAACAAGGTCGTCGACGCCATTGAGCATGCCGGGCACATCGTGTTCTTCTGCTCAGGGTTTTCGAAATACCCCTGCCTCGAGATGGCCGAGAAGCTCAAGATCATGGGCAAAAACACCGATACGCTCAGCGAGCGCCATGTCATGCGCCACTACGCGGAGCTGCTCGGCCCCGACGACCTCGTGTTCAGCGTGTCGATCAGCGGCGAGACCGAGGTGTCGATCGACGCGACCTCCATCGCCAAGAGCCGCGGCAGCAAGATTGTCACCATGACGGGCATCTCCAAAAACTCGCTGTCCAAGCTCGCCGACATCCCCCTGTTCACCGTCGAGAAGCAGGTGCGCTTCGGCAACATGGACCTCGATAGCCGACTGATGTTCCACTACGTGTTCGAGATGATCTTCGAGCGCTTCTTCGAACGCACTCAGCAGGCGGAGATGGAGTCCTGAGGCAGGCAGCGTGATCGCCCGCCACGTCGAACCTACGGGTTTGGACCGTATGCGCCCCGCCAAACGGTCCAAACCCGTAGGTTCGTCCGCCATGCTGCCGTCATCGTCTCTTCGACAGCGCAAAAGGCCGGCGGCCCCGGATTGTTCCAGGGCCGCCGGCCTATCGTGTTGAGCAAGCTGTCTGCCTGCGACGCTACTCGCCGTCCGGCACCTCGTAGGTCGGGGCCGGGCCCGTGGCGTCCTGCGCCACGAAGAACGTGCCGTCGGTATCGACGTCGACCGTGATCTGGTCGCCCTCACGCACGCGGCCGTCGATGATGGCCTCGGCGATGGTATCCACGACCTCGGTCTGGATGAGGCGCTTCAGCGGGCGAGCGCCGAAGACCGGGTCGAGACCGCCCACGGCGAGCATCTGCTTGGCGCTCGGCGTGATGTCGAGCGACATGCGCTCCTTGGCCAGACGCGCGCGGACATCGGCGAGCTGGATGTCGACGATCTTGTCGATCTGCGCCATGCCGAGCGGATGGAACACGACGATGTCGTCGATACGGTTCAGGAACTCGGGCCTGAACGTGGCGCGCATGGCTTCGTCGACCTCGCGCTTCATGGCCTCGTCGTCCTTGCCGGACAGCTCGGCGATCGCGCCCGACCCCACGTTCGACGTCATGATGATGATCGTGTTCTTGAAGCTCACCACGCGGCCCTGACCGTCGGTCAGACGACCGTCGTCGAGCACCTGCAGCAGGATGTTGAACACATCCGGGTGCGCCTTCTCCATCTCGTCGAGCAGGATGACGCTGTACGGACGACGGCGCACGGCCTCGGTGAGCTGGCCGCCCTCGTCGTAGCCCACGTATCCCGGAGGCGCACCGATGAGGCGCTGGACGCTGAACTTCTCCATGTACTCGGACATGTCGATGCGCACGAGCGCGCGCTCATCGTCGAACAGGCACGTGGCGAGCGCCTTGGCGAGCTCGGTCTTGCCCACGCCGGTGGGGCCCAGGAAGAAGAAGCTGCCGATGGGCTTGTCGGGATCCGCCAGGCCCGCACGGCTGCGACGCACGGCCGCGGCCACGGCGCGCACGGCCTCGTCCTGGCCGATGACGCGCTTGTGCAGCTCGCCCTCCAGGTCGCGAAGCTTCTCGATCTCGCCCTGCATCATCTTGGAGACCGGCACGCCGGTCCACGCGGAGACGACCTCGGCAATCTCGTCGGAGGTCACCTGCTCCTGCAGGCCGCCCTCGGTCTTCTGCGCCTCGATCTCGGCCTCGCCGTCGCGCACCTGCTGCTCAAGCCCGGGGATGATGGAGAAGCGCAGCTCCGAGGCGCGAGCGAGGTCGCCGTCGCGCGTAGCGCGCTCCTCCTCGCTCTTGGCCTGGTCGAGCTGGCCCTTGAGATCTTGCACGCGGTCGATGGCGTTCTTCTGGTTGAGCCAGCCCGCCTTCTGGACGTTCAGCTTCTCCTGTACCTCGGCGATCTCCTGACGCAAGGCCTCCAGACGCTCCTTGGAAGCGTCGTCGGTCTCCTTCATGAGCGCCTGCTCCTCGATCTGCATCTGCGTGAGCTTGCGCTGCGTCTGGTCGATCTCGACCGGCATGGAATCGAGCTCCATGCGCAGACGGCTCGCCGCCTCATCCACCAGGTCGATGGCCTTGTCGGGCAGGAAGCGGTCGGCGATATAGCGATCGGAGAGGTCGGCGGCCGCCACGAGCGCGCCGTCGGTGATATGCACGCCGTGGAAGATCTCGTACTTCTCCTTCAGGCCGCGCAAGATGGAGATGGTGTCCTCCACGCTCGGCTCGCCCACCATGACCGTCTGGAAACGACGTGCGAGGGCCGCGTCCTTCTCGATGTACTTGCGGTACTCGTCGAGCGTGGTGGCGCCGATGGCGTGCAGGTCTCCGCGGGCGAGCGCGGGCTTCAGGATGTTACCTGCATCCATGGAGCCCTCGGTCGCGCCTGCGCCCACGATGGTGTGCAGCTCATCGATGAACAGGATGACCTTGCCCTGCGCCTTCTCGACCTCTTTCAGCACGGCCTTCAAGCGGTCCTCGAACTCGCCGCGGTACTTGGCACCAGCCACGAGAGCGCTCATGTCGAGCTCGATGAGGTCGCGGTCCTTCAGCGTGGAAGGCACGTCGCCCGCCACGATGCGCTGGGCGATTCCCTCCACGATGGCGGTCTTGCCCACGCCGGGCTCGCCGATCAGCACGGGGTTGTTCTTGGTGCGACGGGAAAGCACCTGGATGGTGCGGCGGATCTCGTCGGTTCGGCCGATCACCGGGTCGAGCTTTCCGGCGCGCGCAAGGTCGCAGATGTTGCGGCCGTACTGCTCCAGCGCCTCGAACTGCGTCTTGTCCTCAGCGGTCTTGACGCGGTCGTCACCTCGAAGCTCCTGATAGACCTCCTCGATGCGCTCGGGCGTCACGCCGCCGCCCTTGAGCACACGTCCGGCCTCGCCTTTGTCCTCAGCGAGCGCCATCAGCAGGTGCTCGGTCACCACGAAGTTGTCCTGCATCTTGGTAGCGCGCTTCTCGGCGCGCTCGAGCGTGCGCACCAGGTCGCGCGAAAGCCCCATCTCGGCACCGTCGCCCGAGACCTTCGGCTGCCGGTCGATGGCCTCCTGCGCGGCGCGGGAGAGCTGTGCGGGATCGGCCCCGATGCGCTCGATGATGACCGAGATGTTGCGCTCACCACCCGTGAGCAGCGCGGCGAGCAGGTGGATGGGCTCCACGGCCCCCGCCTGCGCATCGCTCGCGATGCCCATGGCCGTCTGCAGCGCCTCGCGCGACGTCACGGCAAGCTTGTCGATTCTCATATGCCTCACCTCTCTTGGGGTGTTGCCGCCCTGCGGGGCGGCATTCATCTGTTCGAAAGGTATTGTTACCGCTTTCGCGTCGCTCTATACAGAAATCTAAGTCTACATACATAAGATTTTCTTAGTGTGCAACTACCAATGGGCAGAAACAAAAGCATTTCGCATGAAACAGCGCCGGAGGAGAACCGGCCCGTAGGCAACGAGACGGCGCGCGTCCGACACAACGTGCCGGACGCGCACTAAAACAGCCAGGGCCCCTCGAAGGGTAATAAGCTACAGGCCGAAGTGATCCGCGATGATTCCCATGCGCTCGGACTGGGCCACCCCGAACGGGCAGCGGCTGTCGCAATGACCGCAGCCGATGCACTCGCCCGCATGGTGCTCGAGGTTGCGGTAGTGCTCCGCCGCGAGCTCATCGCCCACGAGGGCCAGGTCGTAGTACTTGTTGACCAGGCCGATCTGGATGCCCGCCGGACACGGCTGGCAGTGGTTGCAGTACACGCAGCGGGCCTCGCGCGACTGCGGCGCCATGTCGGCGAGCACGGAGTAGTCGCGCTCCTCGGGCGTCGCGTCGAGGTACGACAGCAGATCGCGCAGGTCGGCCTCTCCGCGCACGCCGGGCAGCACCGTGAGCACGCCCGGCCGGTCGAGTGCGTACTGGATGCACTGCGTCCGCGTGAGCGCGCGACCGAACGGCGACTGCGCCGCGTCGAGCAGCTGGCCGCCCGCGAACGGCTTCATCACGCTCACGCCCACGCCGGCGCGCTCGAATTCCTGCAGCAGGGCCATGCGGTCCGACGCCTCGCCCCGCCCGTACTCGGACTCATCGGTGTAGTCGTACATGGGGTTCAGGCTGAACATGGCCAGATCGAAGGCACCGGTCGCAAGCAGGCGCCGGGCGATATGCGGATTGTGCGTCGAGAACGCCAGATGGCGAATGGTCCCGTCCGCATGGCGCGCCTGCGCGTAGTCCCAGATGCCGCCGTTCATGACGCGGTCCAGGTCGGCATCCTCGTCGATGCAGTGGATGAAGCCGAAATCCGCGTAGTCGGTGCCGACCGTCGCCAGGCGACGCTCGAACTCAGCGATGGCGGGAGCCGCCTCGGTCGTCCAGCCGTATGCCCCGCTGCCGTAGAGCGCACCGATGTGCACCTGGATGCGCACCTGCTCGCGATGACGGCCCAGAACGCGGCCCATCGCCTCGAAGGGCGCGGACTCGCTCGGAATGAAATCGAAATGGTTGACGCCTGCGTCGATAGCGGCATCGTAGGTGCGCTCGACCTCCGCGGCGTCGGCGTTGTGGATGCCCGCCGATCCCAAGCCGATCACGCTGATCTTCTCGCCGCCATGCGGCAACACGCGATATTCCATGGAAAGCTCCTCTGTTCGATATGCAACGCGTCGTCATTATCGACCTTGAAGTGAACTTCAAGGCAACAGCCATGTTGCACCGCGGCCGGCACGAGATGCTATGCCGCATCCCCCTCGCCTACATGAGCGCAACGCAGGCGGAAGACGGTGAACAGCACGCCGAGCGCCAGGCAGGGCAGCGTGCCGAGCACGGACAGCTGCGTGCCCCCTGCGGTGATGAGCGCGCCGCACACGCTCGTGCCCACCGTCGTGCCGAGATTCGTCGCCGTAAGGAACATGCCGTTGGCGAAGTCGGGGGCCTCGGGCGCGGAACGGCTCACCATATACTGGTCGGTCGTGTTGGCAACGCCCACGGCGACGCCAAGGGCGATAAGGACCGCCGAGGTGGCAATGAGCGCATTGCCCGCGAGGTAGAGCGCCACATACAGCACGGCAAGCGCAATCGGCCCCATGACCATGACCGCACGCGGAGAAACGCCGAGCGCACGGCCCGCCGCCATGTTGCCCACGATGTTCGCCAGGCCGTAGACGAGCAGACCGCCGCTCACGAGCGCCGCGCCCATACCGACCGCGCTGCCCAGATAGTCGGACAGGTAGCTGTAGAACCCGAACATGGCGGCGTTGATCGATGCCGCCGCGAGCAGCGAGGCGAGCACGACGGGCTTCATCAAAATAGCGACCTGCCTGCCGTAGCTCATGGGCTTCTCCACCGGCATCGAGGGGACGAACGCGACCGTGAGCATGAGCGCCGCGACCGTCACGATGGCGAAAAACGCCATAGCGGCCGAGAGGTCGATCGAGCTCGCAAGCACGCCGGCAACGGGCGCCCCGACGACCATGCCCGCGGACACGCCCACGAACACCTGCGCCGAATTCCTGGCGCGCTCCGCCGCCGTGTCTCCAGTCTGCTGCGCTACGGCCATTGCCATGGACACGTAGAGCGGATGGAACGCCGCCGGGATCACGCGAGCGGCGAGCAGCAGCTCGAAGGTGGGTGCAACCACCGAGAACAGATTGCACGCCGAGAAGACGCCGAGCGCCAGCAGCATCACCGTCTTGCGGTTCATGCGCGAGAACAGCAGCGGCATGGTGGGGCCGGCGATAGCGACGATGAGCGCGAACCCGCTCACAAGTATGCCGGCGTCGGGAACCGAGACGCCGAATCGCTCGGCCACGTACGGGATGACTCCCACGATGCCCATCTCGGTGTTCAGGATGCCGAACACGCCGAGCGTCAGGATGAGCACCAACAACCTGTTACTGATCCCTTTCACGTTGCCCGTTCACCTCCATGCGGTCACAAGCCGCACAATCGCCCAGCCCCTTCGCAATGAAAGGGTCTGACATGATGGATACTTATCGAAATGCGATGTGGCCCGCCGGTCGCTTCCTGCGTCAAGCACGCTGTCGGCGACAGCAAGAAAGCCCGAATAGACGGCGCGTTACCGACCGGCGGAGTTGAAAACGACCGTGCGCATATCACGCTGCCGCGAGCAGCCGCGCGCCGCCCCTACTCCCACGCCACGGTGACGGAACCGCTGCCGACCGCCTGCGCCAATCCTGTCGGGTCGTCGATGCGGCCGATCTGCGTATAGCTGTAGCCGCTCGAGAACGTCTCGTAGAACAGGACGAGGCAGTCGCTGCCGAACAGCATGATATCGCCCGCCTGGATGGTGCCCGGACGAGAAGAACTCGTGGGCAGGCCCTCATCGAGGTAGCAGTACTTCTCGTTGCCGTTCAGCTCCGACATCGAAATCGACAGCGGCAGCCGCTCAGCGAGCGCACGCGCCGCCTCGGTGTCCTCCAACGTCGCCGTATACAGCGTCCCGTTGATGGTAAGCGTGATGCTCTGCACCGCCTGATCCCCTTCCTCACTCACCGCGCCAGCCCGTTCGTCATCGCCGGCTGCAGGCGCCGCATGCTGCGATGTCGGCAGCGGCGCTTCAGACGCAGACCCCGTCGCGCGCTCCTGCACGAATCCGCAACCGCTCAGGGAGAGAGCGGCGAGTATGAACGCGGCCGCCAAGGCGGCATGGATCCTCATGGAGCCCCATGTTGATGTCCGATGAATAGACGCAACCTCCTCTCCCCAGTATTCTGCAAGCCCTCTGAAGGTATTTCAAATACCTATATGTCATAGTCTTATATGCTGAAACTGTATAGCCTTCCTGGGAATATACCTCTCGTGCCATTCCGTATTCATTGCGAGCAGACGACACGGGGGCGACCCGCCCTGCCGAGAGGAAGGGCCGATGGGCCGCGGCAGCGACACGCCGCAGGCGCCTGGCCGCTACGCGCTTTCCCGCAAAAACCGACGCGACGGATTCTGCGGGAATAGTTCGGATGTTTTGCATAACGGCCAATACGGCATGGCTTTCCACCTCGTGGCTTCTCGTTCTGCTCGGATTAGTATGCATATTTCATTCGAGCTTTCCGCAAAAACCGTCGCGACATCGAGCATGGGTTGAAACGAACCCGTCCCCGAACAACCCATCATGGCAATTAAAAAAGATCGCTATCGCTGCAAGGATTCCGCGGCCCCAGTCGTGTTCATGATGACGGGAAGAAAGCCGACTGCGGATGCAGGCGGCCTAGAGAACCTAGAGAAAGGATCATCATGAGCGCTTCGGGCAAACATACCTCCGTAACAGGCGCCATCGTGGCAATCGCGGCAGCGGCGATACTCGGGACGGGGCTTATCGCCGCCATGCCCGCGCACGCGGCGAGCACCGCGGACGCGACCTCGGGGACAAGTCTGACGAGCAGCCTTGCGGCAGGATCGGACGTGCAGGCTTCGCGCCCCTCCTACATCGATGCCGACAGCGACGGCATATGCGACAACTGCGCGAATTCGGCATGCCGCAACCAGCGCGATCTCTGCAACAATAGGGGCGGGGGACGTGCGCGCACAGGGCATCATCTGCACAAAAACGGATGCACCGGACAGCACCGCGCGCATGCCCATTGCTAGAAAGCGAGCGTGCGCGCATGCGGGCATCGTCCGATATAGAGCAGGCAGTCCGCGCCTACGGCGATGCCGTCTGGCGCGCCTGTCTGCTCTATCTGCGCCCCGCGGACGCCGAGGACGCGTTTCAGGACACATTTCTCAAATACGCCCTGCACGACGCCCCGTTCAACGATGACGGCCACGCCAAGGCATGGCTGCTTCGCGTCGCCATCAACACCTGCAAAGACGTCCTCAAGGCGGCGCGGAACAACAACGAATCGGTCGACGAGATGGCCGAGCAGGGACGCGAGGGGGAGCTGGGGACCGCAGACGACCGCGCGGCCCTCGAGCTTGCCGAAGTGCTCGGGGCACTCGACTCCTTGGGGGATCCGCCCAAAACGCAGCTGTACCTGGCCCTGTACGAAGGCTATACCGCGCGCGAGATCTCCCAGATGACCGGCATGCCGGTGGGCACCGTGTACTCATGGATCTCACGCGGGAAGAAGCGGCTGAGGGAGGCCCTATCATGACCGACAAGCTTGAACGGCGCGTTCGAGGGGCCTTCGACGGTGCGCATATGCCCGCAGGGCTCGCTGAGCGAACGCTCGCGCGCATTGAGGCCGAACGCGCGCACCAGGCGGATGACGCCGACGGCACAGGCAGCGGAAGCGCGACGGAGGCCCCTTCTCTTCATATCGTGGCAGGAGCCGCCGGGGCCCACGCGCGCGCCCGGCGCCGCCGTATCCCCCTCGTCGCCGCGCTCGCTGCTTGCCTGGTGCTCGCAACGCTCGGCATCGGCGGCGTGACATGGGCCTCGCAGCCCTACGCCTACGTAGCCATCGATGTGAATCCCTCAATCGAGCTCGGCATCAACCGCTTCGATCGCGTGGCGAGCACGCGTGCCTACAACGATGACGGCGAGCAGCTGCTCGCGGCGGCCCAAGTCGAGGGCATGCCGTATCAAGACGCGATGGATGCGCTGGAAGACGAGCTCCAGGCCTATATCGCCGACGGGGCCACGGTGCAGATGACCGTGACCTGCGACAACGAGTCGCAGGCGGCCGCACTCGAGTCGGTCGGCACGCGCTGCCTCGACTCAGCCGGAACCGGGCAGGTGAGCTGCGCGCACGCGAGCGAAGAGGAGCACCATGAGGCTGAGCTCGCCGGCATGGGCATAGGCAAATACCGTGTCTGGCAGGAACTCGTCGACAGCGGCGTCGACGTCTCTGCGGACGAGGCGAGCACCATGACCATGCGCGAGCTGCTCGATCGCGCCGATGCGGAAGACGTCGACGTCTCCTCCGCCGCAGGCGGATGCTCAGATGCGGGCCATCGGCACGGCGATTCGGAAGAGTCGCAAAGCGCCTACACCGCCGAGAGCGGCGCCGGCCATCACGGGGAGCACCGCCGCGGAAGATGACGGCGGCGCGAGGAAGCGAGCGAGGCGAAAGGATCGCGCCATCGCTCCCTTACGCCTCGGTGATATCGATGCCGAAAAACTCCTGGGAGAGCTCCGACAGCGTGCCGTTCTCGCGCAGGGTGGCGATTGCCTCGTTCATGGCCGCGAGCAGGCTCGCTGTCGCCTCCTCGCGACGCAGCGGGAACGCAACGTACGTGGGCTCGTCGTTTTCCGCCGCGATCTTCAGGTCCGCATCGGGGTGCTGGGCCATGTAGTCATAGAAGACGACCTCGTCGTTCAGCGTCGCGTCGATGCGGCCCGCCTCGAGCAGCTCGATGGTCTGGTTGAAGTCGTCCACGCCCGTGTTGGTCGCGCCGTTGGCTTCGGCGAGGATCGCATAGCTCGAACCGAGCGTGTTGGCCGTCGTCTTACCCGCCAGGTCCTCCATGGACGCGATGTCCGAGTCTCCCCGCGTGATGACCACGATGGTGTTGTAGGCATACGGGTCGGTGAAATCGTATTTCTCCTCGCGCTCCTCGGTGACCGAGACGCCGTTGGCCATCGTGTCGTAGCGACCGGAATCCAGGCCTGCAAGCAGGCCGTCCCACTCGCCCTCGGCAAAGCTCGCCTCGACGCCGAGCTCGGCAGCGATGGCGCGTGCCACCTCGATATCGAAGCCGGTCAGGTCGCCGTCCTCGTCATGGAACGTCCAGGGGCTCCACGTGCCCTCGGTGGCGAACGTCATCTCTCCGCGCTCCGTGATCTGCTCGAGCAGGTCGCCGCCTTCAGACCCGGTGGAGCCGGAAGCGCCATCACCGCCGCCGCTGCAGCCCGCAAGGCCGAGCATCGAGACGCCGGCGACCATCGACAGGAAGCTTCGACGGGAAACCTTGTTTTCCAACATTGCTATCGATTCCTTTCCATTCAGGTTTGGCACCTTGCAGTGAGCCGAAAGGGCCGACGCGGCCATCGCAGCCGCGAGCGTCGCCCCTCAGCCCTCGCCGCCCACCGTACGCAGAAACGCGCGCACGCGGTCGTTATCCGGATGCTCGAAAAACTCGGCCGACGGCGCCGTCGCCACCACCGAACCGCCCTCCATGAAGACGACGCGGTCCGCGACGTTGCGGGCGAACCCCATCTCGTGGGTGACCACGAGCATGGTCATGCCGTCCTCGGCGAGCCGGCGCATGGACCCGAGCACCTCGATGGTCAGCTCGGGGTCGAGCGCGCTGGTGGGCTCATCGAAGTAGATGATCTCCGGATCGGTCGCCATGGCGCGCGCGATGGCGACACGCTGCTGCTGGCCGCCGGAAAGCTGGATCGGGTAGGCGTCGGCGCGGTCTCCCATGCCGACGCGCTCGAGACAGTCCCGCGCGATCTTTTCTGCCTGAGCCCGCGGCATCTTGCGGGCAACGATAAGGCCCTCGGTCACATTGCCCAAAACGGTGCGGTTGCGAAAGAGGTTGTAGTTCTGGAACACGAATGCGGTCTTCTTGCGCACGGCTGCGACCTCGCGCTTGGTCGCATGCGCCAAATCGAAGCGCTCGCCACCTAGCGCAAGCGTACCCGCATCTGCACGCTCGAGGAAATTCGCGCAGCGTAAAAGCGTCGTCTTGCCGGAGCCGGACGGCCCCAGGATGGCGACGACCTCGCCGCGATGCACCGTCAGGTCGATGCCGTGCAGCACCTCGACATCGCCGAAGGTTTTGCGCACACCCTCGAGTGTCAGCATCTCTTGAGCCATGGCCTATCCCCTCTCCATGCCGAACGACGCGAGCTTCTTCTCGCCAATGCCCTGCAGCCACGTGAGAACCGTGGAGAACAGCAGGTAGATGGCTGCGACCTCCAAGTACAGAGGAAGCGCCTCGTAGGTGCGCGACACGATCTGCTGCGTGGCCATGAGCATCTCGAGCACCGTGATGTTAGCGGCGAGCGACGTGTCCTTCACGAGCGCGATGAGCTCGTTGGAAAGCGGCGGGAACGCCGAGCGCATCGCCTGCGGCAGCAGGATGCGGCGCATGATCTGCATGTAGCTCATGCCCACGCAATAGCCCGCTTCAAGCTGGCCGGACGGCACCGCTTCGAGCGCGCCGCGAATGGTCTCGGCCGAATAGGCGCCCGTATTGATGGAGAACACGATGATGGCCGCCGGAAACGGATCGAGCACGATTCCAAAATCGGGTAGGCCGTAAAACACGACGTAGAGCTGCACGAGCAGCGGCGTGCCGCGGATGATCCAGATGTAGAAGCGCGCGATCTGCGTGAGCACGGGAACCTTCGCGTACTGCACGAGCGCCACGGCCATGGCGATCACCAGGGCGATGGCAAACGAGATGAGCGCCAACGGGATCGTCGCGGTCAAACCTGGAATCAGGATCCTGGAGAATGAATCTAAAAGGATTTCCGCCACGCGATCACTCACGGGAACCATCCTCCCCTTCTGCAGCCTTGCCCCAGGGCCGGCGAGGCGCGCATTCGCAGCTCACGCGATGCAGCATATGGTCGATGGCATCGATGCCCTTCTGAGAGGCATGCATCTCGTCGAGCAGGCGCTGGCGCTCTCCGAGCAGTACGCGCTTCGTCTCGCGCACGCGCCCCTCCTCGCACGAGCATTTCGCCTTGGCAGTCCGCTCGGCATCGCAATCGCAATCGCACAGGCACCGCTCAAGATCTTCGCTCAATTCACCCATGGTCACTCCTTTCTGGTAGCCATCATGGTATGACGCGCTATCAGCTATGTAAAAGACCTATAAGGTATAGCTAGCTATAGGTAATTTGCATAGATAAAATCGTGGGGACTTGCCTCGTTGACAGAGCTTCAGCCCTCAGCGTCCTCTATGCTCATTGCTCGAGTAAGCGATAGCCCCGTGGAAAGGACCTGCCCATGCATGCCGACGATGCCGAACTGATCGACCTGCTCGCCCGCCTCTCGAACGCCAAAGCCCCCTCGGGCTTTGAGGACGAGGTGGTCGATATCGTGCGCGCGTTCTGCGCCGACTGGGCGAACGTCGAGGTCAACAGCCTGCTTGACGTCATCATCACGCCGCATACCGTCGATGCGGACAAGCCGACGCTGCTGTTCGACGCCCATGGGGACGAAGTCGGCGGCATGGTGCAGGCGATCCATGCGGGCGGCACGATGAATTTCGTCGAGCTGGGCCATATCGCCCCCGGGACGCTCGCCGGCCAGGACGTCTTCGTGCGCACGGGCGCCGGCGCCTGGATCCGCGGCGTCGTCGGCGTCAAGCCGCCGCACTTCTGGACCGCCACCGAGCGCGCCGACGGCAAGGCGCCGCTTACGCTCGACGTCGGCGCGACCTCGAAGCAAGACGCCCTAGAGCGTTTCGGCGTGCGCATCGGCGAGCCGTTCGTGGCGGCGACTACGTTTTCATATGACGAGCAGCGCGACATCGCGATCGGCAAGGCCTTCGATTGCCGCGCGGGCGTGTGCGCCCTGCTGCTCGCGCTGCGAGAGCTCGCGCAGCGCGACGACCTGCCGGTCAACGTCATCGGCTGCATCTCGGCGCAGGAAGAGATGGGCGAGCGGGGCATCGGCGCCGCCGTGCGCGCAATCGAGCCCGCTGCCGCGTTCGTGTTTGAAGGATGCCCGGCAGACGACACGTTCACGCCCGCCGACGAGATCCAGACCGCGTTGCGAAAAGGACCGATGTTCCGCTACTTCGATCGCTGCATGATCACGCATCCGCGTTTTCAGCGATATGTGCTCAGAGTCGCCCAGTCCCGCGGCCTGCCCGCGCAGACCTCCGTGCGCACCGGCGGCGGAACCAACGGAGGCGTCATCCATCAGCTCGATATCCCCTGCGTGGTCGCCGGCGTCCCCTGCCGCTACATCCACGCAGGCGCCTCCATCTGCGCGCCGCAAGACATCCGCGCGGCGGCGGACATCGCGATAGCCGTCGCAGAGGACTTCTCGCCGAGCGCCATCTCCTACTAAGATCCGTTAGGAAAGCGCTGAATTAAGGCCTTCAAGCCCCGCAGGGCGAGACGGGCGATCGCAGCGCATCGTGAAGCGGACCCCTCGAGCAAGGCTCGGCCACCGCTTCTACCGGGCCACCCGCTAACGGTACCCAGTAACTGTACCCAGAACTGAGAGAGAGGGCCTTCCAAGGGGCCCTCTCTCAGTTCTGGGTACAGTTACTGGGTACCGTTGCCGGGTAGTCCCGTGGTCTCACCGATGACCGAAACGTACAGCCTCACTGACCCTTGAGCCGCTTACGAGATCTTCCTCCTTCGAATCAAGGCGATACCGGACACCGCTGCCAGAGCACCGGCGCCGCCGAGAGCGGCTATCGCCGCCACCGATTCGTCACCCGTCTGGGCGAGGCGCTCGCGCACGTCATCGTCAGACGGCTTCGCCTCATCGGAGGGCTTGGCGGGATCGCCCTGCTTATCGGGCGTTTCCGCCAGCAGGGCGGCACGCGCGATGGTCTCCACGTAGCCTCCGGCGGGAATCGTCAGATAGATCGTTCCGCCGCTTGCCGTCGCCGTATACGTGTAGGTGTAACCGTCATCTCCGTACAGCGTCGCTTCGACTTTCTTGCCGTCATACGCGTCGGTCCCAAGAGGGATACGGGCGCTCATGCCCTCGATCGGGATGCCGACCACGGTGTGCTCGGACCCCGTTGCGAGCGTTACGAACACGCCGGCGACAGCGCGATCATCGCGACCAAGCTTTCCGACCGGGAACCCCTGGGACCCCGTCACGACATCTGCCGTCACGTCGACTCCGGAGGGGACGCCCTCGACGACGATGCCCGCGGCCGTATTCTCATAGGTCCACCGGTCCCCGCAGCCGATCGGAACGACCGTGAACACGGCCGTCTTGCTCTCCACGCCATCGAACGCGCGCGTTGTCGCGGTGATGGTCGCCGCGCCGTCACCCACCGCCGTGACCTTGCCGTCAGCGTCAACCGTCGCGACGGAGGTATTGGAGGAGGACCACGTCACCGCCACCGCGGACTCGGCGGGCGTGAACACCGGTTTGAGCGCAAGGGGGCTGCCCGGGAGCATGTGGACGATGTCGCGCCCGATATTCGCCTCCGCGCGCTCGATCTTGATGTCCTCGATCGCGGGCTTTGTCGCGATGGACTCCCGATAGCCCGCATTCGCCCTCATGAGCTTGGAGGTCGCCGCGTCGACCGCATCCTGCGTCAGCGCGGAAAGCTCCTTGGCCGCAACGGCTTTCGCCGCGTCCACGGCTGCAGCCAGCGAATTCGCTGCCTCCTGCGTCACCCAACGCGCGCCGGGCGCCGCATCGAGCGCCTGTGCCACCGTCACGACGCCGTCATCCGCCTTGGCGGTGGCATCGAGCTCGCTCTCGAGCGCCTCGAGAGACACCTCCGCCACGCTGCAGGCGGCCTCGAACACACGCTGCGCCTCGGCCAGCGCGTCGCGCGCCGCCGCGATCTCATCGCTCGTCGCGTCCTCGGCATCATATACGGCGCGCGCATCCGCGATTGCCGCATCAAACGCGGCCGCATCGGCAGGAGCCGCCCATGTTCCGCCGTGAAGCACGTCGCGCCCGTGCTCGGAAACCGTCACCTCGGCACGCACGGCGTCGGCCGCCGCGAGCTCCTCTTCCAGCGCCCCGCGGTCGACCTGGACGGTCATCGGCATCTCGGCCACATCGTGACGGAGCTCTCTGACCTGCTGACGAAACACCTCGACGTCTTCCTCGCTCGCGCGAATCTTCAGCTGCGCCTCGATGGCGTCGAGCAGATTCGATATCTGGTCGAACTGATCGCGCGTCACGTAGCGCGTCCCATCTGCCGCCTCGCCCAGCTCCGCGTCGTCGAGCACAGCCAGCTCAGCAAGCTCGGCGCGGGCGGCATCCAGCTCCTCCGCGAGCAGAACCTTGGCGTCGACGCTTCCGATAACTTCGTACTGCCCGCACACCGTCGCGGCGGGCACCCCGTTCAACGTGAACCCGTCCCCGTCGAAGGCGACCTCGACATGCGCGCCGAGCAGAAGGCCCGCCTCGTCGAACGACAGGGGCGCCGCAACCTCGATGCCCGTCCCGCCATCGGGATAGAACATGATGGTCGCCGTATCGCCCGTCGCTCCATCGGGCACGGGGAAATACAGGTCCGCGCCGGCGGGGCCAGAGCTAACGGCCCCTTCATCGGTCGGAACGCTGTAGCTGAGGGTGCCGACGAATTGGATCGTCTCACCCTCGCCGAGCACCTCGGTGAGGGCCTGGTCGAGCGACTGCACCTCAGCCGCGAGATCAAGGCCGTCAAACGCCTCGACCAACCACCCCGAGCCGTCGACATCGACGGTCGTCGGGGAGCCGTCCACGACGTAGATGCGCGCATGCGCGCTCACCGTCCCGTCCAGCTCCGAGGTCGCGGTCAGCACTGCCATACCCGGCGCATGCAAAACAAGGCCATCGGAGACCGAGGCCACCGTCTCGTCGGACGATGTCCACGTCACGGCGTCCGAGGCCCCTTCGGGCTCAACCGACACCGCGGACAGATCGACGGTTGCGCCGGCGCCGCCTGCCGACAGGCAGTACACCGCATCCCCTAGCGACGTCAGGCTGTCGGGAGATACGGGCCGAACCGTTATCGCGGTCGGGGAAATCTGCGCAGCGGGCTGCATCTCTTGCGCCTGCGCGACCTGATCAGACGCCAGACCCGCCTCGACGACCTCCTCATTGCCGACGATATCGGATGCTCCTGCCGCATCGGCAGGCCCGCTGCCCTCCATCATGCCCGCCTCATCGACGACGTGCTCAGGCTGCAGCACGGATTCCGTTTGCCCCGGGGAAGCGACCCCGTCGGCCGCGGACTCATCCGCGCGCACCGGACAGGGGATCATGAACACCGCAATCAACGCAACGGTCAGCAACATGACAAGGGGCTTTGAAGTGGTCATCCTCTTCATGGTTCGACCCTCCTCCCGTGCGTTGTGGCTCCATATTCTGCGGTCGGCAGGCTCATGGTTCTTATTGCCGCCCATAGCAACATGGCAAAGAAAAACGCCGGCAAATCGCTGAGCGCGCGATTTTTGCCGGCGATAGGAACACGCCTGGAAAGCAGGTGGAATAAGGAGGAGCCGCCCCCTTGTGAAGCGCCGATCACGCGCCTTCGCGGCGGGCGGCGATATCCTTCACGCGCTGGTACTGGCGCATGATGTACTCGAAGTTCTCCACGCGATGGGGCAGGGTGCAGGCCGAGCAGTCCTTGATGTCTCCGTGCTCGCCCACGTAGCGGAAATTGCCGCCGCAGGTATCTCCCAAGCAGTACAGCGGGCAATAGCAGAACAGGCAGTTGAGCTGCTCCGCAGGCATGTCGTGGCACGGGTAGAACTCGCACGACGCATGGTTGAAGAACTTGTAGTGCTCAGTTTCGGGATGGTCCACGGCACACCTCCTGATCGGACGCGCCCATCGTAGCAGACAATGCTCGCAGCAGGGCCGGTACGTTTCCATCCCAAAACGTACCGGCCCCGGGCCATCTCCCCTACGCGGGGTAGGACGCGTCGTCGACCGGCTCGAGCCACTCGTTGCTGCAGTTCTCGCCCGGCGCCTCGAAGGCGATATGGGAGAACCAGGAGTCGCGCGCCGCGCCGTGCCAATGCTTCACGCCGGCAGGAATGACGACGACGGTACCCGGGGTAAGCTCCTGAGGCTCGGAGCCCCATTCCTGATACCAGCCGCGACCGTCGGTGCAGATGAGAATCTGGCCGCCGCCCTTGTCGGCATGATGGATATGCCAGTTGTTGCGGCACCCCGGCTCGAAGGTCACATTCGCCAGGCCGACTCCGCACTCAGCCGCATTCGTCAGCGGATTGAGATACGAGTTGCCGATGAAATACTGCGCGAACGCGTCGTTGGGGTTGCCCATGCCGAACATGGGGGTGAAATCTGCGGTTGCCATATGCTCCTCCTTAATCGATGATGCGGGCAGCCCGCATCCAGCAAGGCGGCCCGACGTATACCAACGTTGCTGCCGCCCCTACTTGCGAACCGGGCCCGTCATGCTCCAAAACCGAACGCGCCTCCGCCGAACGGGCGCTACTTCGCTGCCGCGGCGTCGATGCAGGCAAGCGCGTTCAGGCCGCGGGGATAGCCGATGAACGGCAGGATCTGGTGAACCACGGCGTACATGAACGCGCGGTCGTTGCCCACGTTGAAGTTGCCGGCGGCGTGCGCGGTCGCCTGGGGGTCGCAGCCGCCCTGGGCCACCAGATAGCAGAAGGTGACCATCTCGCGCTCGGCAGGCGTGAGGCCGTGACGGGTGTAGTAGTCGCCGAAGCAGTTCGCCGCGAGCCAGCGGTTGACCGTCGCGCGCTCGGCGGGGCCGTTGGCCCATGTCTCGCGCATGCCCTCGCCGAAAGCCTCGATCTGCACGTCGTTGCCGGCGGCCAGGCGCGTCTCGGGCGTCACGGTCGCCTGCCCCTCGAGCGGCAGCGCGACGCCGGCGGCATCGAGCGCCTCGTTCATCGCGCCCACAAACGGCATGACGCGGCCGAATCCCAGATAGTCGGTCGCCTGGTACACGACCTCCTTGAGCTCGACCGGGGTCACGCCGGCACGAAGCGCCTCGGGCACTACGGCGCCGAACGCATCGATGCCCTGACAGCCCAGAAGCGCCGCCACGATTGCCAGATAGCGCGTGCGAGCCGGGAGGGACTGGGTCTCGTCGCCTGCCGCCTCGGCCAAAAACGCCTCGACGATCCCCGCGTATTCAGGGTCTGTCGCCTTGAATCCATCAGTGATAGCCATGCTTTCCTCTCTCTCCTTCTGCAGGGCGAACCGCATCCGCCCCATCTTGTACATAAGAACCGTACTCCTTGGAGTCGACTCCAAGTCAATATACGAGCGCCTCAAACAGGCACTCTGAGCTGGTGTCGCGAGAGGCCGAACGGAAAAACGGCATCCCATCAGCAGCCGTCGGCACAAACGGCAAGAGGACGGCTACAGAGACAGGCCGAGCGAATAAGCCTCAAGCGGGTACTTCGTCGCGCGCGTCATGGACGGCGTGCCGCAACCGGCGCCGAGCACCATGCCGCGATCTTCCATATCGAGGTAGCGCACGATGGTCCGATAGTGCGCTTCAAGCGCCTCGAAGGTCCAGCCGTCCGCGTTCCACGCAACGGTCAGCAAAGCCGCCTTGAGATGCTTGCCGGTGATGGCGGAATTCTCGGAGCAGAACCGGTCGATAACCGCTTTGAGCTGCGCCGTCATGCCGTAGTAGTACAACGGTGTGGCAAATACGACCATGCCCGCACCGAGGATCTTGTCCAAGATGGACGCCATGGCGTCGCGCTGGACGCATGGGCGGGCGCCGTAGCCGCACGCGACGCAGCCCGTGCAGGACCGCACGTCCTCGTGCGCCACGTCGATGCGCTCCACCGTATGCCCCGCTTCGCGCGCACCGCGCGAAAACCCCTCGGTAAGAAGCGCCGTCGAACCGTTCCGGTTCGGACTTCCCTGAAGCACGATGATATTCATGCATCTACCTCCTTGAACATAGAAATGCCAGCCGAGCCATCCGCCATGGGGGCAGATGGCCCGGCCCGCGGACATCGCGACGGGCGAGCGGGCCCTACTGACGGATGAAGGCGGCGTCGCGATCGGGTAGCCCGTCCTCATCGGTGACGTAGCGCTCGGCCACCATATGCAGGTCGTACTTGTCGCGCAGCTCGGCGATCTTCGCCATCATCGGCGAGGCATGATGCGCGTCGAGCGCGTCCTGGTCACGCCATGCATCGATGAGCAGGACGGTCTCGGGGTCGTCCAGCGGCTGGAAATAGCGATAGCGGACGTTGCCCTCCTCCGCGCGAATCGCGTCGGCGGTGCCGGACTCCTCCATTTCCTGGGCGAACGCGCGCGCCGCCCCGTCCTTGCCCGCGTAATACAGATTGACCGTGATTGCCATGTTGTCCTCCTATCCGTCGTGCCACGCACCTTCTTGACGTCTGCCGGCTCACACTGCTGGGAAAAACGCCCCCGCAGCGAAGACGCGTGTCAAGCAAGCCCGGAGCCGCCTACAGGCCTAGGCCGTCGACCCAGTCGGCCACATCGGCAGTGGGGGCAGAGCCCGAGAAACGCGATCCCTCGCGCCAATCACCCGCACCGGCCAACTCGGCCAACGCCTCGCCACTGCCACCGATTCCCGAGCTCGCCGAGGTGCAAAACGGAACCACGACCTTGCCTGAAAAATCGTTGGCCTCCACGAAGGTGCGCAGCGGCCACGCGGCCTCACCCCACCAGATGGGGTAACCCAAAAACACGATATCGTAATCGGCAAAACCATCGGGGATATCTTGGGAAAGCTCAGGGCGTGCATCCGAGGCGCGCTCCTGGCTCGCGCGGCTTCCATCGTCGTTGTAATTGAGATCGACATCTGCATAAGGCTGAGCAGGACTGATCTCGAAGGTGTCTGCACCCAGATGCTCGACAACGGCGCTCGCTATGCCGGCAGTGTTGCCCGTTGCCGAGAAATACGCCACCAACACAGAGCCGGCAGACCCGGCCGACGCCTGGTCGACGCCAGACGAAGCGCCGTCTGATGCGGCGGAACCGCTACCGGACGGCTCGTCGCCATTGGCGCCCGCCTCCACCTCGCCGCACGCGGACAGCAGGCCGCCCAGCGGAAGCAGGGCGGCAACTGCACCGGCGCGCCTCAGCAGCGCCCGGCGCTCGACCGGCGAATCAACATCGAACAAGGCCATCTCCATTCTCTCGAAAAACGGACGAACCGACTGTCAAGAGACCTGCCTACACCTGCGCTGCGGCCCAAGCGGCGATATCGCCGCCGTTGAGCAGACGGCCGAGCTTCCACGTAGCCGAAGGGCAGCGCTCGGCAAGGCTCTTCTCGGCACCGGAGATGCCGCTGCCGCCCGAGGTGGCGAAGGGGATCATCGTCTTACCCACAAAATCGTACGCATCCAAGAAGGTGTCGACGATGCGCGGCTCCACATACCACCAGACGGGGAAGCCCACGAACACCGTGTCGTAGGAGGCCATATCCGCAACACCTGTCGCAATCGCGGGCCGGCTCGCAGGATCGTTCATCTCCACCGAGCTGCGACTACCCTTGTCGCGCCAGTCCAAATCGGCCGCCGTATAGGGCTCCGCGGGTTCGATTTGGTACAGGTCGGCGCCCGTCGCCTCCGCGACCTTGCGTGCCACGCGCTCCGTCACCCCGCTCGCCGAGAAATATGCCACCAGTGTCTTCGCCATGATCTTCTCTCCCCTCCATCGCATAGGCCGCCCGCACCGTCGGGCTCCCCTGCCGTTACTGAGCGTGACCCGCATACGGGCCACGATGTCATCACATTCGATAGACCTACAGGCTCTCGCGGAAGATGCGGATAATCTCGTCGCGCGTGAGGACGTGGTAGCCGCCCTGCATGACCAGCGTGCTGTCCGCAAGGCCCTCGATCATGTCCTCGGTGGCGCCGAGCTCGGAGATGCTCATCACGCAGCCGATCTCGCGCATCCACGCCTCCATGGCGTCCAGGCCGGCCGCAGCGAGCTCCTCGTCGCTTTTGCCCTCGGGCGACACACCCCATACGTTCGTCGCGAAGCGCGCGAACTTGGCCACCCCGTAGGGCATGATCAGGCGGTAGTACGGCAGCGCGACGGCGGCAAGGGTCATGCCGTGCGTGGCGTCGGTGTGCGCGCCCACCGCCTGGCCGAGCATGTGGACCTCCCAGTCCGTGGTCTTGCCGCACGCGACGAGCGTGTTGAGCGCCCACGTGGCGCACCACATGATGTTCGAGCGCGCCTCGTAGTCATGCGGGTTCTTCACGGCAGCGCGGCTCGCATGGATGAGCGAGCGCATGAGGCCTTCAGACAGGTAGTCGCTCGTGCTGTCGTCGGTACCCGAGAAATACTGCTCGGTGATGTGGTTCATGATGTCGAAGATGCCCGCCACCATCTGATAGGTCGGCAGGGTGTACGTGAACTCCGGGTTCAGCACGGCGAACTTGGGAAACACGTCGGAATTGGCGAAGACGTGCCCGACCTTCATCTTGGTCTCGTGGTTGGTGATAACCGACCCGCAGTTCATCTCGGAGCCGGTGCCGACCATGGTGAGCACCGAGCCGACGGGCACGACATCACAGGTCGGTTCCTCGAAGTCGACCCAGTACTTCTGCCACGGGTCGACGTCTTCGGGCAGATTCACCGACACCGCGACGCCCTTGGCATAGTCGATGCACGAACCGCCGCCCACCGCGAGGATGAAGTCGACATGGTTGTCGCGCGCGATCTTGATGCCCTCGTTCAGCTTCTCGACCGTAGGGTTGGGCATGACGCCGGCGTCCTCCACCACCGTCTTGCCCGCAGCCTCAAGGGCTTTGACAACCTGGTCGTAGATTCCGTTCTTCTTGATGGAGCCACCGCCGTAGACGAGCTGGACCACCGGGCCGTAGGCGCGCAGCTCGTCGGTGAGCATGTTCATGGCGTCCGTGCCGAAGATGAGCTTGACGGGGTTGTGGAACGTGAAATTACCAAGCATGGCGAACCCTTCCGTCGATGAAACCAAAGCAACACGCTGTTGCTGATTGGCTCAACTATAACTAACGTTGTGTTTCTTATTTTCATAATGACACAACGTCACGTTATTTCCATAGGAGAGAAGGAGTCATTTTGTTGCGTATGGTATAGTTCTGAACAAACGTGTTACAGGAGACGACCATGGGATCATTTGTGCGCGCGAGAAGCGACGAACAGAAGGCGCAGCGATTTGCGGAAATCAAGGCGGCGGCGAAGCGCCAGTTCGCGCAGCGCCCCTATCACGAAATCACGCTGACCACCATTGCCGAGGAGCTCGACTGGTCGCGAGCCAACATCTATAAGTACGCGAGCACCAAAGAGGAGATCTTCCTCGCGCTCGACGCCGACGAATGTCACGCGTACTTTCAAGCGCTGCTCGCCGCGCTTCCGGAAGGATGCGGCTTTGGCGCCGACATCGTAGCCGAGATATGGGCGGGCATCGCCAGCGCCCACCAGGACTATTTCCGCCTCGGCGAGATCCTGGCGGGCATCATCGAGATCAACGTGAGCCTCGAGCGGCTTGTCGCGTTCAAGCGCGGCTACTATGCCGACATGAGCGCATTCGCCGACCGGCTTGCCAGCATCCTCGAGCTCGACCGCGCGCACATGGAGGACCTCATCACCACCGTCTACTTCCACGGCGTCGGATACGTGAGCGTCTGCTTCCGAAGCCCCCTCATGGCGGCGGCCCTTGCCGAACTGGGCATCGAGCGCCATGAGGTCGACTTCCAGCGCACCATGCGCGACTTCATCGCCATGTGCCTCGCGGCGCGGTAGCGCGCACCTTCGCACCAGCTCGGCCGACGCGCCCCGATGCCGGCAGGACCGCAACGAACGAAAGGGCCCCATGGAACTTCGCCCGCTCCAGTATTTCTTGATGATCGCCCGCGAAGGCACTATTTCGGGCGCCGCGACCGTGCTGCACATCTCGCAGCCGTCGCTATCGCGCCAGATGCAGGAGCTCGAGCACGAGCTCGGCTGCAAGCTGTTCGAACGCGGCAGCCGCCGTATCGAGCTCACCGAGGCCGGCATGCGGCTGCGCCGTCGCGCTGAGGAGATCGTCGATCTGGTCGGGCGCACGGAGGCCGAGTTCCTCATATCGGCCGACACGCTTGCCGGCGAGGTGCGCATCGGCGGCGGCGAGACGCAGGCCATGGGGCTTGTCGCCGACGCGGTCGCGGAACTGCAGGAGACCTATCCTCTTTTGCGTTTTTCCCTCTACAGCGGCAACGCCGAGGATGTCAGTGAGCGGCTGGATACCGGCCGGCTCGACTTCGGCGTCTTCATCGGGCACACCGATCTGTCGCGCTACGAGGTCATCGAGCTTCCCGCACAAGACACCTGGGGCGTTTTCATGCGTGCCGACGACCCGCTGGCGCAAAAGCGCGCGATACGCGCAGAGGATCTCATCGACCGACCGCTCATATTCTCACGACAGGCGAGCCGCGAGATGCGCAGCTGGTTCAAGCATGATTTTGCCGAACTGGATATCGTGGCGACCTACAACCTGCTTTTCAATGCCGCCCTGCTGGCAAGGCGCGGCGTGGGCTACGTCGTGAGCCTCGAGGGCATCGTCGACATCTCTCCCGACAGCGGCCTGGCATTCAGGCCGCTCGAACCGGCCATTCACGCTGAAGTCACCATCGCATGGAAGCGCTACCAGGAGTTCTCGCCGGCAGCCAGCGTTTTTCTGGATAAGATTCGGGAGCTGTGGGGATAACTGAAATTCTAGGGACAGTCCCTAAAATTTCATTCCGATGGTGAAATTTCAGGGACTGTCCCTAGAATTTCAGGCAACGCACCTACAGGTCGCCGCCTCCGAGCAGGCCGCGAAGAACCTGATGCGGATCGGCCGACCCGTCTCGCGGGGCGAGCGCGGTGATCTTCTTCTGCATCTTGAACTCGTGGACCTCTTCCTCGAGCTCGCGCACGCGGGCGCGGAGCTTCTCCATCTCGCGCTCGCGCTCCTCCGCGCGCTCCTTCATGTCGAGGATGCGCACCACGCCGGCGAGGTTGATGCCCTCGTCGGTCAGCTGGTTGATGAGCTCCAGGCGCTCGATGTCCGCGCGCGAATACAGGCGCGTGTTGCCGCCCGAGCGCTGCGGATTCACCAGCCCCTTGGACTCGTATACGCGCAGGGTCTGGGGATGCATGCCCGTGAGCTCTGCGGCAACCGAAATCATATAGAGCGGTTTATTGCGTGCATCATCAGCCATATCAATCCCCAGACCTTCATGCACCGGAAGGGCGCGCGGCCCTTCCGGTGCCGGATAATCACCTACATCTTAGCGCGGTAGCGGTTCACGTCCGCGCGATAATCGCGCCGGTCGGCGTCGCGCAGCTTCTCGAGCGCGGACTTCTCGTCTCCCGACAGGCTCGTCGGCACCTGAACGGCGACCTTGACCAGCAGCGCGCCCGTGCGGCCGCGATGCTTCACATCGGGTGCACCCATGTCCTTGAAGCGGAACGTCTTGCCGCTTTGCGTGCCCGCCGGCACCTTGAGGCGCACGGTGGCACCGCCGGGCGTCGGCACGTCCACGGCGCAACCGAGCGCGGCCTCGTAGACCGAGATCGGCAGCTCCATGGTGACATCGGCTCCCTTGCGCTTGAACAGCGGGTGCTCGGCGACATTGGTGGTGACCACCAGGTCGCCGCGCTCGCCGCCGTTGACGCCGTACTCGCCGCGCCGCTTATAGCGCAGCTTGCCACCATCGACCGCTCCGGCGGGGACGCTGACCGTGATGGTCTGCTGCTCGCCGGTCGAGGGGATTCGATACGTCACCTTGTGCGTGACGCCGCGGAACGCATCCTCTGCCGACACATCGACCGAAAGCGACAGGTCGCTGCCCTTGCGCGGCCGGTTCGCAGCGCGCGAGCCGGCGCCACCCATCCCGCCGAAGTTCGACGCCCAGTCCGAACCGAACGCCCCGTCTCCGTTGAAGATGCTGCTGAAGATATCGCTCCAACCGCCGGCGCCGGCGCCGCCGGAGTAGGCGTAACCGCCTCCACCGGCGCCCGGAATGCCGCCGAACATCAGCATCTGGTCATACTCTTTGCGCTTCTTGGGATCCGAGAGCGTCTCATACGCCTCGGAGATCTCCTTGAACTTCGCCTCGTCGCCGCCCGCGTCGGGATGGTACTTCTGCGCGAGCTTGCGGAACGCCTTTTTGATCTCTTGGTCGGAGGCGTTCTTCTGGACCCCCAACACATCATAGAAATTCTTGCCCTGCGGCATGGTACGCCCCCTCCTTTCTGCCTGCGCGCCGCACGATGCGCGGCGCACACGTCCCTCTCATGAATAAGGGCCCCGGAGCTTGGCGCCCCGGAGCCCTTGAGTCTTACTCCTCGGTCCCCTCAGAGGCTTCGCCCTCTGGCGCTTGCTCCGCCTCCTCGGCAGGCCTCTTGGCGCCACCATAGGTCACCGTGACCATGGCGGAACGCAGGATGCGGTCCCCCATGCGGTAGCCTTTCTGATACACGTCGTTGACCGTCTCGTCGTACTGGTCGGCGTCCTCGACGCGTCCGACCGCCTGGTGCTCAAGCGGGTTGAACGGCTCGCCCTTGGGATCGATCGTCTCGACCCCTTCGTGCTCGAACACGCCCATCAGCTTGCTGTGCACTGCGTCGACGCCGTCCACGAACTGCTTGAAGTCGTCGGCGAGCTCCTGGGAGCGCGCATGGGCGATCGCTCGCTCGATGTCATCGACGACCGGCAGCAGGGCGGTCACGAGCTTCTCGGTCGCGCGGGCTTGCTCGGCCAGGCGCTCGGCGGCCGTGCGGCGGCGGTAGTTCTCCCAATCCGCCTGCAGGCGCGTGGCGCGGTCGACGGCGTCGGCGGCCTTCGTCTCGGCGGCCTCCTTCGCCTCGCCGGCGGCATCGAGCTCAGCGCGAACCTCGGCAAGCTCGGCGGAAACCTGCTCGTACTTCACCTTGAAGTCGTCGTTGGCGGCCTCTTCGCCTGCCCGGATTGCGGCCTCCACCATCTCCTCTTCAGTCATGGCGGGCACCTCCTCCTGCTCGACTGGCTGCTCGTTCTCAGCGGTCTCGGTCTCGACAGCCTCCGTTGCCTCGTCGGCTGCCTCTACGGGAATCTTCACGTCCTTCTCCTCAGCATCCGCGGAGGCGGCAGCGGCGGCCGCCTCCGTGTGGTCATTGCGGGCGGACATGATTACTTGTCCTCGTCGACAACCTCGTAGTCGGCATCGACGACATCGTCGTCAGCGCCGGCAGCAGAGCCGGTGTTGCCGCCCTCGGTCGCCTGCTGGGCGTCGGCGTAGACGATCTGCGCGAGCTCGTAGGCGACGGACTGCAGGTTGTCGCCAGCGGTCTTGATGGCGTCCACATCGGAGCCCTCGAGCGCCTTCTTCGCCTCGGCGATGGCGTTCTCCGCCTTGGACTTGAGGTCGGCGTTGACCTTGTCGCCCAGGTCGGAGAGGGTCTGCTCGGTGGAGTACGCGAGCGAGTCGGTCTGGTTGCGGACCTCGACCTCCTCCTTCTGCTTCTTGTCCTCCTCGGCATGGGCCTCGGCGTCCTTCACCATGCGGTCGACTTCCTCGTCGGACAGCGCCGTGGAGCCGGAGATGGTGATCTGCTGCTCCTTGCCGGTGCCCTTGTCCTTGGCGGAGACCTTCACGATGCCGTTGGCGTCGATGTCGAAGGTGACCTCGATCTGAGGCACGCCGCGACGGGCCGCGGGGATACCGGTCAGCTGGAACTTGCCCAGGCTCTTGTTGTCGCGAGCCAGCTCGCGCTCGCCCTGCAGGACGTTGATCTCGACGCTCGTCTGGTTGTCGGCGGCGGTGGAGTAGATCTCGGTCTTGGAGGTCGGGATCGTGGTGTTGCGGTCGATCATCTTGGTCATGATGCCGCCCATGGTCTCGACGCCGAGCGAAAGCGGGGTCACGTCCAGCAGCAGGATGTCGGACGGGCCGTCACCGGACAGGATCGCGCCCTGGACGGCGGCGCCGCAGGCGACGACCTCGTCGGGGTTCACGGACATGTTGGGCTGCTTGCCGGTCATGTTCTTGACAAGATCCTGGACGGCGGGCATACGGGTGGATCCGCCGACGAGGATGACCTCGGTCAGGTCGGAGAGCTTGAGGTTGGCGTCGCGCAGCGCGTTGGTGACGGGCTGCTTGCAGCGCTCGAGCAGGTCGTGCGTGATGCGCTCGAACTCGGCGCGGGTCAGCGTGTAGTCGAGGTGCTTGGGGCCGGTGGCGTCAGCGGTGATGAACGGCAGGTTGATGGTGGCCTGCTGGGCGGCGGAGAGCTCCTTCTTGGCGTTCTCTGCGGCCTCCTTCAGGCGCTGCAGGGCCATGGGGTCCTTACGAAGGTCGATGCCGTTGTCGGACTGGAACTTGTCGGCCAGCCAGTCGATGACGCGCTGATCCCAGTCGTCGCCGCCCAGGTGGTTGTCACCGGACGTGGACAGGACCTCGAACACGCCGTCGGCGAGGTCCAAGATGGAGACGTCGAACGTGCCGCCGCCCAGGTCGAAGACGAGGATGCGCTGGTCGGTGCCCTGCTTGTCGAGACCGTAGGCGAGCGCGGCCGCGGTCGGCTCGTTCACGATGCGCTTGACGTTCAGGCCGGCGATCCTGCCCGCGTCCTTGGTGGCCTGGCGCTGGGAGTCGTTGAAGTAGGCCGGGACGGTGATGACGGCGTCGGTGACGGTCTCGCCCAGGTACTTCTCCGCGTCGGTCTTCATCTTCTGGAGGATCATGGCGCTGACCTGCTCGGGCGTGTAGTCCTCGCCGTCGATGTGGGCGACGGCGCGGCCGCCCTGGCCCTCCTTGACCTCGTACGGGACGGTCTTGATCTCAGAGCCGACCTCGGAGTACTTGCGGCCCATGAAGCGCTTGATGGAGAACACGGTGTTCTTCGGGTTGGTGACCGCCTGGTTCTTAGCGGCCTTGCCCACGACGCGGTCGCCGTCGGCGCGGAAGCCCACGACGGACGGAGTGGTGCGGTCGCCCTCGGCGTTCACGATGATGGTGGGGTCGCCGCCCTCGAACACCGCCATGGCGGAGTTGGTAGTACCAAGGTCGATACCAAGAATCTTGCTCATGATATATCCCTCTTCTTTCCCTTTACGTGCCGGGTGGCTCGGACCTCGGCCCGGCGCCACGCGTTTTTCGTTCGACCATACTATATCCCCTTATAGGCCCACTTATACAAAATCTAAGTCATTCCATATAAGATTTTCTAAAAAAGCTGGAGAAGGGGCGCTCCTCGCCCTTCACGGACGCAAAAACCGCGCCGGGCGCCCGCAGTCTCCGCCCTCGTGCTGCCCCGGCCGCGCCCCTCTTCCGGACGAATGTGGCTAGAAATTTCTATTTTGCTGTAGCGGCACCGCTCAATCGGGCCCGAAACCCGCTGTCGACGCCGCGCATCCCCCTGTCGAGGCCGTATTCGAGGCGCCTGAGACCATGGCGACGGTATCGTAGGCGGTCGATACCGACATTACGATCAAGGCGGACGTCCTTATCCGAGCTGGTCTACAGCAGAATCGAAATTTCTAGCCACTTTCCCCGGAAGGGCGGCACCCGGGGACCCCTCAACCGCAATGGAGGGGAGGACGGCGCCGTTGGGCTGCGCCGATGCAGCCTGAGCGCGCAGGTGCCCGGCACGGACCGTAAGGTGCGAAAGCAATCGATCGGCGCTTTCTTCAGTCAACCGAAGTTGACTCGGCGAACGGTATGTAAATCACTCGCTCAAGGGTTGCAATGATGCCCCCACGTGGTATGTTAAGCGCAGCAAAACTCGGCGCGCATTCGCCTGTGTCGCCGGGTGCACGTTGTGTATCGCACAGAGAGGATACGACCATGGCCAAGCCTATCATTGATGCTGACGAGTGCATCGCCTGCGGCGTTTGCGTTGACTCCTGCCCCCAGGGCGTTCTCGAGCTCAACGACGTTGCTACCGTGACCGACGAGGATTCCTGCGTTGCCTGCGGCGCTTGCCAGGAGGCCTGCCCCGCCGGCGCCATCACCGAGATCGAGGAGTAACTTCTCCGCTCGTCTGATCGCATCAGCGAACGCAAAAGCCCGGTTCTTCGCGAACCGGGCTTTTTTCATGCCACGACTTCCTTTTCGTAGGGGAGCACTTCCGCGAGATAGCCCTTGGCGGCCAAGGCCGCCTCGATCTCGTCGAGCTCCTCCTCGCTGTCCGCGGCGATGCGATGGAAGTGGTAGCCGCTCGTCACCGTCATCAGCGGGAAGCTCTTGCCCGATCTGATCCCCTCGAGATAGCGCTCCACGTCCCGACGGTTGCGCACGTCCAGATCGGCCGTGATCGTGCCGTACACGCGGTGGTTCACCATGACGTTGAGGGCGGTTCCGCCCAGATCGACGATGGTGTCGAGCTCGTCTTCGAGCTGCTCGAGCGTGTGGTGCACCTTCACGAGGCGCGTGGGCACCGCGTGCTCCCCCGCGTCCCGCAGCACATATCCGCGGTTCGTGGCCACGATGTCGCGCCCGTCGGCGCGCAGCAGGGCGATGTCTTGCACCACCACCTGCCGGCTCACGCCCACCGCCTGCGCGAGCGCGCGACCGGATACGGGGCCGTCCGCCTCGTGAAGCGCCCTGACGATCGCATCTCTTCGCTCGGCTCCGGTCATGGATGCTCCTTTCGCAACGTGCGCCGCCCTACTCGTCAAGCATACGCAAATGCTTGAGCGACAGGTCGAGAATCGGGGCGGAATGCGTGAGGGCGCCCGACGAGATGTAATCCACGCCCAGGTCGGCAAGCGCGCGGATGTTGCCCGCGTCGACGTTGCCCGACACCTCGGTGCGCGCCCGGCCACCGATCAGCGCGATCGCCTCGGCCATCGCCTCGTGCGTCATGTTGTCGAGCATGATGATGTCCGCCCCGGCCTCCACGGCCGCGCGCACCATGTCGAGATCCTCGCATTCGACCTCGACGGTGCAGGTGAACGAGGCGTGCTGCCGCGCCGCGCGCACCGCCGCATCGACGCCTCCGGCGGCGTCGATGTGGTTGTCCTTCAGCATGACGGCCGTCGAGAGGTTGTAGCGGTGGTTGAAGCCGCCGCCGAGCGCAACCGCCTCCTTCTCGAAGATGCGCATGCCCGGCGTCGTCTTGCGCGTGTCGACCAGCTTGGTCGACGTCCCCTCCAGCGCTCGGACCATCCGGCGCGTGTAGGTGGCGATGCCGCTCATGCGCTGAAGATAGTTCAGCGCGACCCGCTCGCCCGACAGCAGCACGCGCGCATCCCCTCGCACGTGGGCGAGCAGCTGGCCGCGCGCCACCTCGTCGCCGTCGCTCACGTACCGCTCGACCCGCACGTCCTCATCGAGCAGGGTGAAGGTCCGCTCGAACACGTCGAGTCCCGCGATGACGCCATCCGCTTTGGCGATCAGCTGGACCTCGGCGGGGCGCGCATTCGGGCACACGGACGCCGTGCTCACGTCCTCGAACGTGATGTCCTCGCGCAACGCCTGCATGATCAGCTCGTCGGCGTGCAGGCGCATGGTGATAGGGTTCATGGCCGTCTCCTTTCATCGCGCGGTCGCGGGTGCGTCCGTGCACATCGTGCATATCTCATCGATCGAGGCCCCGTCGATCCCGCAGCTCCGGTGCCGTCCGTCAAGAGGCGGCTCGCCGATCTCGCGCGGCTGCAGGCTGCTTCCGTGCACCATGTGATACGCGGCGCGGCGCGCGAACACGAGCGCCTCGAGCAGACTGTTGCTCGCCAGGCGGTTTTTGCCGTGCACGCCCGTGCAGCTCGTCTCGCCCACCGCATAGAGCCCCGGCACGCAGGTCGCGGAATCGCGATCCACATGGATGCCGCCCATGAAGTAGTGCTGCGCTGGCACGACGGGTATCGGCTCGCGGCAGATATCGTACCCCCGCTCGAGGCAGTGCTCGTAGATGTGCGAGAAATGGGTCCTGATGACCTCTGGGGCCACGCGCTCGAACGACAGGCGGACGAACGGCGCTCCGTCTTCCTCCATCTGCCGGTAGATGGCCTCGGACACCACGTCGCGCGGCTGCAGCTCATCGCAGAAGCGCTCGCCGGCGGCGTTCAGCAAGATGGCGCCCTCGCCGCGACAGGACTCGGAGATCAAAAACGCCCGCTCGCGCACCCCGTTCCCCACGTAGAGGCTGGTCGGGTGAATCTGGACGTAATCCATGTGCTCCAGCTCGGCACCATGCACCGCCGCGATGTCGCACGCATCGCCCGTGAGCTGGGGGTAGTTGGTCGAGCGCTCGTAGAGCCCGCCGATGCCGCCGCACGCGAGCACGCATGCCCGCGACGCGATGGAAAAGCGCGGACCGGCATCGCCCGCGCGCCCCGACGCGAGGTCCGTCGCCCGCGCCGTCGAATCCCGCTCGTCAACATGGCAGGCGACAACGCCTGCGCACCCGGCCTTCTCGCCCGAGACCTCCTTGGTGTCGATCAGGTCGACCATGGCCGTATGCTCGAAGATCCGCACGTTGGGCAGCGCGCGCACCCGAGCGAGCAGCTTGGTCGTGATCTCCTTGCCCGTGATGTCGGCGTGGTAGCAGATGCGCGGGCGGCTGTGCGCGCCCTCGCGCGTGAACGCGAGCCCGCCCGTCTCGTCACGCTCGAACTCCACGCCGCAGGCCACAAGGTCGTTGATGACGTCACGGCTGTCGCGAATCATGAGGGATACGCTCTCGCGCCGATTCTCGTAGTGCCCCGCCCGAAGCGTGTCCTCAACATACGCATCGTAATCGGCCGAATCGGGAAGCACGCAGATGCCTCCCTGGGCGAGCATGGAATCGCACTCCTCGATCGCGCCTTTGGACAGCATGACGATATCCATGGAGCTCGGCAGCGAAAGCGCCGTGTAGAGCCCGGCGACACCGCAGCCGACGATCACGACGTCGCAGCTCATATCCGATGCGTACGCCGCGCTTGCCTCTTCATCGACCATGGCTACCTCCCCGCATAGGCGAGCATGCGCTCGAGAGCCGCCCTGGCGCGCTCCGATGCATCGCCGTCAGCCATGCGCACCTCGCCCGTCATATCCTGCAGGCACGAGGCGACCTTCGCTAGCGAGACCTTCGCCATCTCGGGGCACTCGGAGTCCTGCACGAACAGGAAGCGCCTCGAGGCGCCGCACCGACGCTCGAGCTCCGACGCGACCCCCTCCATCGTGACCACGATGTACTCCGGCGCATCGTGGGTCGCCGCGTACTCGATGATCTCCGCTGTCGATCCGATGCAATCCGCCAATGCGAGCACGCGCTCGGTGCATTCAGGGTGGGCGAGCACGGGCGCCCCAGGATGCTCGCGCTTGAGCCGCTCGACCTCTTGCGCCGTAATGGCCGCGTGGAACGGGCAGCAGCCGTCATTGAGTATGACGTGCTTCTCCGGGACCTGCTGGGCCACGTAGCGCCCCAGGTTCCGATCGGGAACGAACAGGATGTGGTGCTGCGGCATCGCGCGCACCACGGACACCGCGTTGGACGACGTGACGCACACGTCGCTTAGGCTCTTGGCCTCCGCGGTCGAGTTCACATAGCAGACGACGGCGAGGTCGTCTCCGTATTCCGCTCGGGCGGCGTCAACCGTCTTCTTATCGATCATATGGGCCATGGGGCAATCGGCCCCAGGGTCGGGCATCAAGACGGTCTTTTCGGGATTGAGCAGCTTCATGCTTTCGCCCATGAACTCGACGCCCGCGACCACCAGCACACGGTTCGGTAGACTGACGGCAAGCTTGGCCAGGGCAAACGAATCCCCCACGTAATCTGCGACCGCCTGCACCTCGGGTGCGACGTAGTAATGCGCGAGCAGCACCGCGTCCCGTTCCTGTTTGAGACGCTCAATGCGCGCCGCCATCTCGGCGGCCTGCGTGCCAAACATATCGACTCCCCTCAACTTCGACTATGTCTGGCCTGCGAGTATGACACGAGTCTTTACAGCTGACAAGACAGCTGTAAAGACTCAGAAAAACCGCACCATCCCCACCGAATGCAAATCGGGGACGTACCTTTCGCGTGCACTTTTGCAAATCGGGGACACCCCTTCGGCGCGCGCTTCTGCACGGGCCCCTGCCGGGTCGTCGCTGCCCCGCGTTCATTCATGAATAAATACGGGGGTTATTCTTTCCTTACCTGCGAAAACGTGAAATCTGCTCCTCTACGTTCATGAATTAGTGTCGAGCCTGGCAGCAACGGTGGTGCGGGTTGAAACGAACACGTCCCCAAACAACGAGGGCCTCCGCATCAGCGGCGGGCCAACGCGCAGGTTAATACGGAGCCCCCGCGGGAGGAAGCTGTTTGATATACGCCCACATGCGCTGCTTCTCCCGTTTGTCGGACAGGGCCGCCTCGAAACCATCGAGCGCGAGCACCCTGCGGCCCAGCACATGGGCGACAAGGCCGGGCTTGAGCATCGCCGTGTCGAAGTCCTCGATGACCGCCAGCGCGTCGGCATACGCCTCGCGCATCGCGTCCGCCGCCACGTCGTCCAGCAGGAGAACGGCCTCGGGGTCGAGGGCCTCCAACGCCTCGCGGAACACCTCTGTTGCCAACGGATCGCCCTCGGGTGAAGATGCCGTGCAGGACAGCCCGCAAAAATCTTCCGGAGCATATCCGATGGCACCCAGCGCAGAGCGCAAGGCGGCCCCGTCAGCGCCCGCAAGCAGCTCCCCGCCCGCACGCTCCGCGTCGTTCAGATCGCCTTTCACCAGCACGATGGGAGAGAATGCGTTGCCCGTCATGCGCACGCCCCGCCCCTGAAGCGCCTCGAGCTCCTGCTTAGTCGCCTGGACGAAAGCGTTTTTCCGCTCTGTTGTGGATATGCGCATGGGGCCTCCTTCTGCCGAGTATCCAGCATCATACCGCGGGCCGAAGACAGCGGTGCTCGGGCATGCAGAACAAATCCATGCCGCCGTGTGCATCGCATGCCGACAACTGGGTATAACCCAGAGCGTATCGAACATTTCCGCACCTAGATGCGTTATCGCATAGGAGGAACCATGGCAAAGATTCACGAGGTCACTCCCCAGAATTTTAACGATCTGCTCACGTCTGACATGCCCGTCCTGATCGACTTCTGGGCACCGTGGTGCGGTCCCTGCCGCACGCTCTCCCCCATCGTCGACGAGCTCGCAGACGAGCTGTCCGACAAGCTCGTCGTCGCCAAGTGCAACGTCGACGAGAACCAGGACATCGCCATGAAGTACGGCGTCATGTCCATTCCGACCCTTGTCATGCTCAAGTCTGGCAACGAGGCCATGCGCACGGTCGGCGCCATGCCCAAGGCCAGGCTCGCGGCAGAGATCGAGAAGGCGCTGTAAGATCGCTTTTTTCTTTCCTTCCTTCCCTTTCCTGACAGCGTCCTTCCCTCACCAGGCGGCGGCTCGCGCATATCGCGCGAGCCGCCGCCTTTTTCGACCCTGTCGACCGCGAACGGGCAACACGGGAGCAATTAATCGGCGATCCCCTAGAAAAAGGGGCGCAGCCGCAGACAGCGGCCGCGCCCCGCGCACGGAAGCTTTTCGCTCGACTTAGTGAAGCTCGGGCCAGTATCCCTTGTTGGCCTCGATCATGTCGTCCAGGATCTCCTTGGCCACCGTCATGGACGGCACCGTCTTGTTCAGGGTGAACGCCTGGAGGACTTTCTCGTAGGACCCCTCGATGGCGCCCTGGACCAGCAGCTTCTCGGAGTTGAGCTGCTGCATCATGAGTCCCTGCTGGAACAGGGGAATCGGGTCCTGGCAGATGACCTCGGGGCCCTTCTTGCCGATGTAGGCGGGCACCTCGACCATAGCGTCATACGGCATGTTCGGCAGCGCGCCGCGGTTCTCGGTGATGACCAGGAAGCGCGCCTTGGTGTCGTTCTTCAGGGCGATGGCCAGATCGGCGATCCAATCGCCGTGGCTGCCCGCATAGAACACGCTCTCATCGATCTCGCCGGTCTTCTCGTAGCGGTCGATGCCGTCGAAGAGGTTCTTCTCACGCGTCTCCTCGACCTCGTTGGCGCGGGTGCGCTCGGGATTGGAGTGCTCGACGAACTCCTTCTGCTGGAGGTAGTAGTTGAGGTAGGTGTTGGGCAGATACTCGGGGAAGAGCTCCATGATCTCGTAGACGCCCTTCCACACGTAGTACCAGCTGCCCTTGGTGTGGCGGTTCTGCTCGGGGTTCTCGTCGCCCTCGTCGCCGGACTTGGCGGCCTTCATGAGCGACTGCTTGTCAGCCAAGAACGCCGCGGGCAGCAGGATCTCGTGCTCCTTGATGTACTCGCGCAGACGCGGCAGCGCCTCCTCGCCGTTCACCTCGATGGAGGTGAACCAGCCGAAGTGGTTCAATCCGAAGTAATCGTAGACGATATCCTTCTTGCTGCACTCGAGCGCCGCGGCGACCACGTCGATGATCGCAATGGGCATGTCGCAGATGTTGATGATGCGCGCCTTCGGGCGAAGCACGCGGCAGGCCTCGGAAACGATGGCGGCCGGGTTGGAGTAGTTCAGGATCCAATAGGTCGGCTTCGCGTACTTCTCCACGTCATCGATGAGCTCCACCATGGGGAAGATGGTGCGCATGCCGTATGCGAGACCGCCGCAGCCGCAGGTCTCCTGGCCGACGCAGCCATGGCGCAGCGGGATCTTCTCGTCCTGCTCACGCATCGCGTAGCCGCCCACGCGCATCTGCGCGAAGACGAAGTCGGCATCGGTGAACGCCTCGGCCTTGTCCGTGGTGACCGTCAGCTTGATGTCCAGCTTGAGGTCCTCGTGCAGGATCCAGTCCACGAGCACGCCGACCTTGCGCTGGCGCTCCTCGTTGATGTCGTACAGACGGATCTCGTCGACCTCGAGCTCGTCTTTGCGCAGGGCGATCGACTTGACGATGCCCGGGGTGAACGTGGAACCGCCGCCCGCCAAAGTGATAATCATGTTCGCTGCTTCCTTTCAACGATGTGCTGAATACCTACGTTTTCAGGCGGGGCCGACCGGAAAGCGCCCGGCCCCGCTTGGTCGATTGCATCCCAGATGGGGGCGCGCCTACATGTTGGCGAGGGCCTCCTCGACCTTGCCGCGCACGCTTGCGACCTCCATGCCGAAGATCACCTGGATATCGTTGCCCTTGCGAACGATACCGCTGTTCTTCATATGGTTGATGAGATCCTCGTTGACCTTGGACTCGTCGGCGACGTTGACGCGCAGGCGGGTGAAGCAGTTCTCCACGGACATGATGTTGCCCTTGCCGCCCAGGCCGGCGATGAGATCGAGGACGGCGTCGTCACCGGAGGCAGCCGCGGCGGAGCCGGAGGCAGCGGGAGCCGCGACGGCGGCGGTGCCGGAATCGGCAGAGGCGTCCTCGACGGCAACGGCGTCCTCGTCGCCCTCGCGACCCGGCGTGTGCAGATGCAGCTTCTTGATGAGCAGCGTGAACAGCGCGAAATAGAGCGCAGCGTTGACCACGCCCAGAACGATCATCATGGGCCAGTTGGTCTTGTCGACGCCGAGCACGAGGTTGGACACCATGATGTTGATGATGCCGCCCGACGTGGCAGCGGGGATGGACAGAACCTTCAGCAGCATGAGGAACAGACCGGACAGCAGCGAATGGATCACGAACAGGATCGGCGCGGCAAACACGAACAGGAAGTCGATCGGCTCGGTGATGCAGGTGAGCACGGCGGTGATCATCAGCGGGATGATGATGGACTCGGTCTTCTTGCGGTTGGCCTTATAGGACGTGACGATGAAGGCGGCGCCGATGCCCAGATACGGCCACAGGTTGTTGAACGTGTAGCTGTTGAAGTAGGTGCTGTCGGAGAAGGGCTGACCGGTCATGGCCATCTCGGCAACACGGATCGGGTACGCACCGGCGATGGTCTGGCCGGCAACGGTCAGGGTACCGCCCACGTCAGAGAACTGGAACGGCGTGTAGACGAGGTGATGCAGGCCCAGCGGCACGAGCAGCTTGTTGAGCATGCCGTAAATGAACAGGCCGATGTTGCCGCTCTGCAGGATCAGGCTGGCGATCGCCGAGATCGCTCCCTGCACAGGCGGCCAGATGAAGCAGAAGGCAACGCCCAGCACCAGCGAGATGCAGATCATGATCAAGAACGGGAAGCGCACGCCGGAGAACATGGAGAGCGCCAGCGGGAACTGCTTGGAGCCGAAGCGGTTGAACACGACGCCCGCGATGCAGCCGATGATGATGCCGCCGAACACGCCGGTGTCGAGCACCTGGATGCCCAGGACCTCGCTCTGGCCGGTGCCGGTCAGGCCGAGCATCTCATTGGGCTCGGCAAGCATGCCCATGGCGTTCAGCATGATGTTGTTGGCGTTCAGGAACAGGAAGAACGACATAAGGCCGATCAGCGTCGCATGCCCCTTGTCCTTCTTCGCCATAGCGCCCGCGATGCCCGCGCAGAAGATGACAGCCAGGTTGTTGACGATGAACATCAGGCTGTTGTAGATGATCTGGCCGGTCACGGCGAAAAACGGCAGCTGCAGGAACGGAACCATCGCGGTGACGGTCTGGTTGGTGAGCACGATGCCCAAAATCAGCACGGTGCCAGCAACAGACAGGTACATCAGCGGCTGGACGATGGACTTCGAGAACACCTCCAGCGAGCCCTTAATCTTTCCCAACATTTACTCAGTACTCCTTTCCCCTGTGCTCGGGCCCGAGGCCATCGCGTGTACGAGATTCATGATGTGGTAAACCAGATAGCCCTTCTCCGCGTCGGTCACGCTGCGTCCGTAGGTGCCCGCAACATAGGCCCCGATCTTCTCGGCGCACGCGAGCGCGGCGGGGTACTGGTCCTTACCCAAATTGAACAGAAACGTGTCCTCCGACTGCTTCGAGTCCTCGCTCAAAACGCGCTGGGCGAAAAACTGCAGATGGCGGAGGAACCGCTCGTATTGGATGGACTCCTCGTCATAGGTGATCGAGAAGTCCCTGGAAACGATGTCCAAGATGTCCTGGATCATGCGGATGGACAGCACCAGGACGTCGGCGCGCTGGCCCATCGTGGCGTTCACGATGTGCAGCGCGATGAAGCCGGTCTCCCCCTCCGAGATCCAGATGCCCATGCGCTCGTGGATAATGCCCGCGGCGCGACGGGCGAGGGCGAACTCGCGCTTGTAGAACTGCTTGATTTCCATAAGCAGCGGGTTCTCGCAGGGCACGCCCGCGCGCTCGCGCTCGAGCGACAGCGAGATGTGGTCGGCGAGCGCGATCAGCAGGTTGTTGCCCACATGAAGGTCCGATTCGCGCTGAACCATCGAGACGATCTCGTCGGCGACGGTGAGGTATTCGACCGGGATGCTCTTGATGAGGTTCTCGAAGCGCGTACGGTTCTCCTCGCTATCGAGCGTATAGACCTTTTCCACCATGCTCTGGTCGACCTCGTCGCCCGCGCGCTTTGAAAACGCCAGGCCACGCCCAACGGCAACGCATTCGGCGCCGGAATCATCGGTAACCAAAACGACGTTGTTGTTGTATACGCGCTTGATGAGCATCGGTAGTTCCTCGTCGCCGTTGTCTTACGCAAACCAGATGACAGCATCGCCCAGGGCAACCGCGCCCTCATCGCATGTGTGCAGGGTGCCGTCGCAGGTGGACTCGGCGACGAGCACCATCGTGGTGGCGGGATGGCCCGCCTCGGCGATCTTGTTCAAATCGAAGGTCACGAGCTTCTGACCGGCGGAAACGCGGTCGCCCTGGGAGATATGGGCCGTGAAGCCGTCGCCCTTCATGTCGACGGTATCGATACCGATATGCAGCAGAACGGAGATGCCGTTATCGCCCTGCACGGCAACCGCATGGCCCGTGGGGAACAAAGCCTGGACGGTTCCGGTGACCGGCGCGACGAGCACGCCCTCGCTCGGTTCGATGGCGATGCCGTCCCCCATGGTCTTGCTCGCGAACGCCGGATCGCTCACCGACTCGAGCTTGACGACCGTTCCCGCAACGGGGCAGGTGACCTCGGGGCGGGAAGCCGCAGCGTGCTCTTGCTGCTTTGAGAAGAGATTGGAGAAGATGCCCATAGATGCGCTCCTGTTCGAACATGTCGACTATCGACAAAAAATAGGCCTAACCAAAAGCCGAAGACATCCCGCCCTGTGGCGGGTCCTCAAGATTTTGGTTAGGCCTACTCGAGCGCAGTAACCTTCCGCATTTCTTGCGACAGCAATTGACTATAGAAAGATATCACGCATCCTAATCGATTTCGGCGGCGAACGGTTGTATTTTGGCGATGAGCGGATTCGCCCCGCCCCATCGCATGGCGAACAGAGCAAGCAGAGGGTCGCAAGATCCCTTACCCGACCGGGAAGACCGCAGCACTGCGCCCGTGCGGGCGCGCGCCGCCCGAGAACCTTGTGCGCTACACTTGGAAGCACTGGCTGCCCGCGCGGGGCGTCAGGCGCAAAACACACGGAGGCGTTCCCTCACGCACGAAGGAGGCACGCGATGCACGATACCGGCATGAACATGGGACAGCTCGCCATGAGCGTCAAGCAGATCGACGACACGATCGCGATGGCGCGGGGCTGGAGCCACGATTTGCTGCACGCCACCGAGAACTACGACATGGAGCGCATCGGAGCCATGCTCGAGGCAGCCATGGGCTCCCTCGATCAGGCCCGCGCGGCCCTCGAGGGCTACGAGGACGCCATCGAGGCGGATCACAACTCCGTCGGAACCGTCAGGCTGGTGTAGCCGTGGGCTGCCCTGAGAACGCCGGCGAACTCGTCCGGTTCTCCGTCGCGGTTCCGGAGGAGATGCTTGCCGGGTTCGACGCCTTGATCGCACGGCGCGGCGATGCCCGCAACCGATCGGAAGCCATCCGGGACCTCATGCGCGCGGCGCTCGTGCGCGAAAACCTGCGCACGCCGGACGAGCAGGTCATCGGCTCGCTCACCATGATCTACGACCACCACACCGGAGACCTGACGCGCCGCCTCGACGAGGTCCAGCACGACTACACCGACGAGATCGTCTCCACGATGCACGTGCACCTCGACCATCACAACTGCCTGGAGATCCTTGCGCTTCGGGGCAGGGGTGCGCGCGTCTACGAGCTCGCCGACAAGCTCCTCGGCCTTCGCGGCGTCCATCACGGGGAGCTTACGTGCGCGGCCACCGGGGCGAGCCTGGACCTGAACGCATGAGCGGCCCCGCCGGGCACCGCCGCCATGTAGCCGTCCACGTCACGGGCATCGTGCAAGGTGTGGGCATGCGCCCTTTCGTCTATCGCGAAGCCCGCGCGCACCGCATCGCGGGATGGGTGCTCAACGCGCCTGACGGGGTGCACATCGATGCCGTCGGCAGCACCCCGGATATCGAGGCCTTCCTCGAGGGTCTCCGCGGGCACGCCCCCGCCGCCGCGCGCATCGACGCGGTCTCCGTGCGCGACATGGAATGCCCCGATGAGCCCGAGCCGGGCGATCCGCGCTTCGCTATCCTCGCATCCGACGCGGGCGGCGCACGGACCACGCTCGTATCGCCCGATATCGCGACGTGCGACGACTGTCTGCGGGAGCTCTCCGACCCCGCCGACCGACGCTACCACTACCCCTTCATCAACTGCACCAACTGCGGCCCTCGCTTCACCATCATCCGCTCGCTGCCCTATGACCGGGCGGCGACCTCGATGGGCGCCTTCCCCATGTGCCCGGAATGCGCCGCCGAATATGCTGACCCCACCGACCGCCGGTTCCACGCCCAACCGGACGCCTGCTTTGCCTGCGGGCCCCATATCACGTGGCGCGAGCACGGGCGCGGCGCGGCGGGCGCGCCTGCGCGCGGGACAACGCGCGAGGAAAGCGATGCGATCATCGAGCGGTGCGCCGAGCTGCTGGAAAACGGGGGCATCGTTGCCATCAAGGGGCTCGGGGGCTTCCATCTGGCCTGCAGCGCGGAGGATGACAGTGCGGTGCGCGAGCTTCGCCGCCGCAAGCGGCGCAGCAGCAAGCCGTTCGCCATCATGGTCCGCACCGTTCGCGATGCGCAGTCCCTCTGCTCCGTCGACGCCCAGGAGCGCGAGCTTCTCACAGGAAGCATCCGCCCTATCGTCCTGCTCGCGCGCGCCGGCCGCGAAGGCGGCATCGATCTGGCCCACGACGTCGCCCGCGACCTCCCCGAGATCGGCGTCATGCTGCCGTACACGCCGCTACAGCACCTCATCATGGCGGCATGTGCCCGACGCGGAATCCGCGCCCTCATCATGACCAGCGGAAACATCAGCGGCGAACCGATCGAGACCGATGATGACGACGCCTGGAGGCGTCTCGGCCCTATCGCAGACGCCCTGCTGGGAAACGACCGGGCCATCCTCTCGCGCTACGACGACTCCGTCGTGCGCTGCGCAGGCGGCCGCGTCCTTCCCGTGCGCCGGGCGCGCGGGTACGCGCCCCGGCCCCTTCCGCTGCCGCGCGTCGAGGCCGGCGCGGCCGCGCCCGACCTGCTCGCCTGCGGCTCCGAGCAAAAGGCGACCCTCGCGCTGGTGCGCAACGATCCGGACGGGAGCGCCGCGTGCTTCCTGTCCCAGCATATCGGCGATATCGAGCGGGGCTCCACCTTCGGAGCGTGGCGCGACGCCCTCGAGCGCCTGGAATCCCTGTTCGGCGTGACCCCCGCTGCACTCGCCTGCGATGCGCATCCGTCATACCTGTCGAGCCAATGGGCGCGCCGGCACGCCCGAGCGCACGACATCCCCCTCATCGAGGTGCAGCATCATCATGCGCACATCGCCTCGGTCATCGCCGAGTCCGCGGCGCGCGGCATCCACGATGCCGACGACCCGGTCATCGGCATCGCGTTCGACGGCACGGGCGCCGGGGACGACGGGACCGTGTGGGGCGGGGAGATCCTCGTTGCCGACCTTCGCGGCTTCACGCGCGCGGCGCACCTGCGCCCTTGGCGCCTCCCCGGCGGAGTCGCCAGCATTCGCGATGCCCGGCGCTGCGCATTCTCTCTGCTATCCCGCGACGGCCTGCTCGGCCACGCAGGCGCCGCCCCCTTGATCGAGATGCTCTCAGAGCAGGAGCGCTCCATAACCGCGACCATGGTCGAGCGCGGCATCAACAGCCCCCTCACCAGCAGCATGGGCAGATTCCTCGATGCCTGCGCCGCGATACTCGGCATCTGCGGACACGCAACCTATGAAGGCGAGCCCGCCATCGAGCTCGAGGCCGCCGCGACGCGCGCGCTCAAGCGCAACGGGGGCGCCATGCCCTCGAGCGCGACCCAGGGGCTCCCCTATGCGATACACCACGCCACCGAGCGCGGCCAAGACGCCCAGGCCCGCCCGCGGGAGGCCGGCGGGGGGCGCACCCCTCGATCCGAATGCGACGGTCCCCTTGTACTCGACATGGAGCCCACCGCGCTCGGCCTGCTCGACGGCATCGCCGCCGGCATCGATCCCGATACTCTCGCGCTCGCCCTTCACGAGGCGGTCGCGCAGGCGGCCGCCGATGCCGCGCACCTCGTCTCGCTGCGCACCGGCATTCGGACCGTAGCGCTCTCGGGCGGCGTGTTCATGAATCGCCTGCTGCTCACGCGCACGGCCGCGCTTCTTGAGAGCGCAGGGATGCGCGTGCTCATCCCCACCACCGTCCCCGTCAACGACGGATGCATCGCCTACGGCCAGGCGGCGGTGGCGCGGGCGCACCTCGCACGCCGATAGCCCGGCACGCGGGCGAAATGCGCGAACCTCTGCTGCAACACCGCCGGTATCACCTGGCGCCTTCGCTTCGCGCGCGGCAGCGGGCCGGCGCGAAGGCAATCGACCGGCGCTTCCCTGGCGACGTTGCCCCCATGACAGCGGAGCGGTACCATTTTCTCGATCAACGCGTCGCGGCCGCATCCGAAAGGATGCGGCCGCAGAAAGAGAAGCATGCCATGTGCCTAGCAGTACCGGGCGCCATCACCCGCATCATTGACGCCTCAACCGCAGAAGTCGATATGCTCGGGGCGACGCGCAACATCTCCCTGCGGCTGGTCCCCGAGGCCCGCGTCGGCGATTTCGTGCTCGTCCACGCAGGATTCGGCATCCAGATCATCGATTCCGAAGAGGCGCGCGAGACCATCGAGCTCATCCGGGAGATGGACGAGCTCGTGGCCGAGGAACTCCCCGCCCCCGACGGGGCCACCGCATGAGCGCCTCCCCGAACCGGATGCCGCGTACCGCGGATTTCGCGGCGTTTCGCGACCCGGACCTTGCTCGCGAGCTCATCGCGCGCATCAACGCCCTGGTCGCAGACCGCGCCATCTATCTCATGGAAGTATGCGGGACCCATACCGTCAGCATCGGCCGATACGGGTTCCGCTCCGTTCTGCCCGAAAGCCTGCACCTGCTCTCCGGCCCAGGATGCCCCGTGTGCGTCACGGCGAATCGCGATATCGACCGGGCCATCGCGCTCGCCCGCCTCGACGGCGTCATCATCGCCACCTTCGGAGACATGATGCGCGTTCCCGGATCGAGCACCTCGCTTATTGCCGAGAAGGCGGCCGGCCGCGATATCCGCGTCGTCTACTCGCCGCTCGACGCCCTCGATATCGCCGCGCAGAACCCTGCGCGCGAGGTCGTGTTCATCAGCGTCGGATTCGAAACGACCACGCCCGCCATGGCAGCCTGCGTTCTTGAGGCCGCCGAGCGCGGCCTTTCAAATTTCTCCCTGTTCTGTGCGAACAAGACGACGCCCGCGGCGCTCCGCGCCATCGAAGACGACCCGCAGACGCGCATCGACGGCTTCCTGCTCCCCGGACACGTCTCGACCATCACGGGGGCGGCGCCCTATCGATTCCTCGTCGACGAGTTCTCCACCCCCGGCGTCATCACGGGCTTCGAGCCCGTCGATATTCTCGCCGGCATCGAGATGCTTGCGCGCATGGTCATCTCCGGCGCCCCCGATATCAAAAACGCCTACCCTCGCGGCGCGCACCGCGAGGGCAACACGGTCGCGCAGCGTCTGTGCGCCGAGGTCTTCGAGCCGTGCGATGCCCTCTGGCGCGGGCTCGGTGAACTTCCCGCCTCAGGACTCAGGCTGCGCGACGCCTACGCGGCCTTCGATGCGTCCAAGCGGTTCGACATCGAGGCCGAGCCGACCGTCGAGCCGCGCGGATGCCGCTGCGGCGACGTGCTCCGCGGTCGCATCGCGCCTGGCGAGTGCCCGCTGTTCGATCGCGGCTGCACCCCCGAACACCCCATCGGACCATGCATGGTCTCCAGCGAGGGAAGCTGCGCCGCCTCCTTCCGCTTCAAAGACCGCTAACGAGTCACCCGGAGAGCTGATCGATATGAAATCAATGGACGAGCAGACGGTGCTCCTTGGCCACGGCTCAGGCGGCCAGATGATGAAGCGCCTCATCGACGACATCTTCTTCGAGGCGTTCGGCTCTCCCGAACTCCTAGTCGGAAACGACGCGGGCGTCGCCGAACTTCCCGCCACGGGCCGCATCGCGCTCTCGACCGACAGCTTCGTCGTGACGCCCCAGTTCTTTCCCGGAGGCGATATCGGCAGGCTGGCGGTATGCGGTACGGTCAACGATGTCGCCACATCCGGAGCGCACGTTCGATACCTTTCGTGCGGGTTCATTCTCGAAGAGGGCTATCCGCTCGATGCACTCCGGCGCATCGTGACGTCGATGGCCGACACGGCACGCGAGGCCGGCGTGCGCATCATCACCGGCGATACGAAGGTGGTCGAGCGCGGCGGCGTCGACGGCATCTACATCAACACCGCGGGCGTCGGGGAGGTCCCTGCCGGCGTCGACCTCTCGGGGGCGAACTGCGCGCCCGGCGACGCCATCGTGCTCTCCGGCACGCTGGGGGATCACGGCATCGCCGTCATGAGCCAGCGCGAAGGCCTCGCCTTCTCTACCGACATCGTGAGCGACGCCGCGCCCCTCAACCATCTCATCGCGGCCGTCATGGATGCCGCGCCGCATGTCCACTGCTTCCGCGATCCGACCCGCGGCGGCATCGCCAGCACCTTAAACGAGTTCGCCGCCGCCAGCCGCACCGTCCTCGAAGTGGAGGAGCAGGCCGTCCCTGTGCGCCCCGAGGTACGCGGCGCCTGCGAGATGCTCGGCTACGACGTTCTTCAAGTCGCCAACGAGGGCAAGATGGTCGCCATCGTGCCGGCCGACGAAGCCGAGGCGGCGCTCGCAGCCATGCGCTCATCTCGCTACGGAGAGCACGCCGCGATCATCGGAACCGTCTGCGAGCTTGCCTGCGGCACCGAGCCGTATGTCCGCGTGCGAACCCCTTGGGGGTCGACGCGCATCCTCGACATGCTCGTCGGCGAGCAGCTTCCCCGAATTTGCTAGGAGCACCGCCCATATGCCTTTCACTCATGTCATCTTCGACCTCGACGGCACCGTTCTCAACACCCTCGAGGATCTCGCGCGCAGCGCGAACCGCGTTTGCACGGCGCACGGCTGGCCGACCTTTCCCATCGACGCCTATCGCTATAAGGTGGGAAACGGCATGCAGAAGCTGGTCGAACGCTTCATGCCCGCTGAATTCGCAGGGGACGGAGCTCTGTTCGAGCGCGTGCTCTCGGAGTTCCGGACCTGCTACGACCTCCACAAGGAAGATCACACGGCCCCCTACCCGGGAACCATCGAGATGCTCGATGCGCTGCGCTCAGCGGGGCTGACGCTCGCCGTCCTCACCAATAAGGACCATGCCGCCGCCCTCCCGCTGATCGAACGCTATTTCGGCGCCGGCCGATTCGCCGTCGTCCAGGGCCATACGGCGCAGTTCGATCCCAAACCGGCAGCGCCCATCACGCTCCATGTTCTCGAGCAGCTCGATGCCGCGCCGGAGCGGACGCTCTACGTAGGCGACTCCAACGTAGACGTGGAAACCGGCCACAACGCGGGTCTCGCCGTAGCGGGCGTCACCTGGGGATTCCGCGGCCGCACGGAACTCGAGGCGGCAGGGGCCGACTTCATCGTCGACACGCAGCAGCAACTCGTAGACATCGCGCTCGGCCGATAGCCGCCCCCGCTCGCGCCTTCGATTCTCCGTTTCCCCTTTTCGAGAGGACGAACGCGGACCGATCGGCACTTCCCTAAAGCGTCATGTTGGGATCCGCATCGATCGAGAAGTCCGAGAACTCGCCTTTCAAGAACTTCTCTCGCGCAACGACGGCGATCATGGCGGCGTTATCGGTGCACGCGTTTTGCGGAGGCACGGTCACCCTGATCCCCTGGCGGCTCAGCTTCCTGACCATCATGTCGCGCAAGTGGGGGTTGGCCGCGACGCCACCGCCGATGCAGTACTCCTTTGCCCCCGTCTCGCGCAATGCGTTGCGCGCCTTCTTGTACTGAACGTCGAAAACCGCCGCCTCGAACGAGGCTGCGAGGTCGGGCAGATGGATAGGCCTGCCCGCTTTGTTCTCCTGCTCGATATAGAGCATGACCGCGGTCTTGAGCCCTGAGAGCGAGAAGCGGTAATCTCCCTTGCGATTCAGGGCGCGCGGGAAGTCTATGGCCTTGGGGTTGCCGTCCTCCGCAAGGCGCGAGATGATCGGCCCTCCGGGATACCCGAGCCCGAGCGCCTTCGCGACCTTGTCGAACGCCTCGCCCACCGCATCGTCAAGCGTCTCCCCCAGCACCTCGTAATCGCCCCACGCGCGCACGTGCACGAGCATCGTATGACCGCCGGACACCAGCGTGAAGATGAACGGGGGCTTGAGGTCGGGGGTTGTCAGCAGGTTGGCGTACAGATGCCCCTCAAGATGGTTCACGCAGATGAGCGGCTTTCCCGCCGCATAGGCGAAGCCCTTGGCGAATGCCACGCCGACCACCAGCGCGCCGACAAGACCCGGGCCCTGCGTCACGCCCACCGCGGCGAGCTCCTTGGGCGACAGCGCCCCGCCCTCGAGACCGAGCGCCTCCGCCGCCTCCTCGAGTGCGGCATCGACGACGCCGACGATGACCTCGACATGCTTACGGGAGGCGATTTCGGGCACCACGCCGCCAAAGCGGGCATGAAAATCGATCTGGGTAGAAACCTGATTCGCCAGCAGGGTGCCGTCCGCGTCGATGATGGCGACGGCCGTCTCGTCACACGAGCTCTCGATAGCGAGCACGGGCTTTCGACGATCGAGCTCAGCAAGCTCGGCATCCGTACGGCGGGGCTCGGAAAGCGGCCAGGCGCGATGGACGGCGGAGGTCGGCTCGGGAGACGCCGCATCAACCGGCAAGGCCAACGGAAGCGAGGCGCTCATGACGCAGGCATCGATACCGGGGCCGTAGTAGCCGCGCCTGACTCCCACCTGAGAGAACCCGAGCTCCTCATAGAGCGCAACGGCGGCGGCGTTATCCGCTTCGACCTCAAGAGACGCGCTTTCGCAGCCGAGCATCTGCGCGTCATAGCTTACGTGCGCGAGCAGCTTGCGCGCGATGCCCTGACGACGATAGCCCGCGTCGACCGCGACGTCCAGCACCTGGACATCCTTATCAACGATCATACCCCCCGCGATGCCGATGAGCCTGCCGTCGTCATGGGCCACCCACCAGGAGCGCGGCGCTGCGACCCCGTCTCCCAGCTCATCCAAAAACATCGTCGGCGTCCACGGAGCATGCCCCGCGCCCTCGAAACAAGCCGCCTCGAGTTCCGAGGCCGCTTCCGCATCAGCGGCGCCCATGGGCCTCAGCTGCAGATGCCTGCCGGCAAGCTCGTCGGCAACGCCGGTCGTATCCATATGAGCGCTTTCCGCCAGGCCAAGGCGCCTGCGCTCGTTTTCCTCCGCATCCGACAGACGCGTGTAGATGGGAAGCACGAGCGCGGGGTCTCCGGAACCAAGCGCCGTCTCGGATCCGCCCGCTTCGTCGATAAGCGCGCGGGCGGCAAGCAGCAACCCTTCACCCGTCGGCCACCACAGATCGCGCGACAGCACGCGCGTCATCAGGCCCGCCTCTTCAAACCGGTTGCCGTAGCGCACCAAGCCGTCGCCGGTCAGCTGAATCTCGTGCGCATCGGGACGGGAGGACCACTCTTCGATGGCGACCGAGGCCTTTACGACGCGCTCGCGCTCATAGAGCCGCACCGCGCCCCTCTCGTCAAGACGGTAGAGCGCGGGGTACACCTCGCCGCGCATGGCATCGGCGGCAACGCCCACGAGACCGCGGACGCCCGCTCGCCATGCCGTCCATGCGGTCGCGTCGAGCGTCGAGATGCCGAACAGATCGACGTTGGCACCGCGCGCAAGGCCCTTTGCCGTGGAGATCCCGATACGCACGCCCGTGAACGAGCCGGGGCCGCGCCCGACCAGCACCGCGTCGACGTCGTCCATGGTTTTTCCGGCCTTCTCGAGCACCGCGGCAACGGTGTCGACCAGCTCCACGTTCGCATGGCGACGGCACAGATGGTCGGCTCGGGCGAGAACCTCAACGCCCGCGGCGGCCGCAGGCGACACGCCGTGCGCCGGCCACCACGCCAGCGCGCACGCCAGCATATCGGTCGACGTATCGCACGCCAAGATCAACGATCGCATCTCATCTGCATCTGACATCAATTGCATCCATTTCCCGTCGCGTCAGGCGCGCCCGCGATGCGGGCCGCCGCCAGATCGATATCACGCGCAAGCTCCTGCGCTCGAACGCCGTGCGGCTCAAGCGACACCAAGCGTCTCGTCTCGTCTTCCGGATCGCGCTGGATCACCACGGAGAGGAACTCGTCGGTCAGCTCGTCCTGGAACTGCTCCCCCCACTCCAGCACGCATACGCCCTCGTATCCCAGCACGTCGTACACGCCCGTATCCTCGAGTTCATACGCATGCTCCAGACGATACAGATCAAAATGGAACAAGGGGATCCGCCCGCCATCGTGCACCGCCATGAGCGCAAAGGTGGGGCTGGTCACCGGATGGGTGTCCCCCAGCCCGGCAGAGAGCCCCTTGGTCAGATGGGTCTTCCCCACACCCAGGCCCCCGGTGAGCACCAGCACGTCGCCATCGCGCACCTCTCCTGCCATGAGTCGCCCAAATTCCATGGTGTCTTCGACCGATTCGCTCACAAAGCGGCCGGCTCCGATTCGGCTGAGCGCCATGCTACTCCACGACCTTCGGCAGCGCGTCGGAGTGCTCCGACGCGGGCGCAACGGGAGCATCGGCGGGATGGCGCTCGAGATAGTCTCCCAGCATGCGAAAATCCTCTTCGATCAACTTCTGCCACGCGGGGTTGCGCAGCGCTGCCGCCGGGTGAAATGTCGGCATGACCACGAAATGTCCCATCTGATGGAACCTTCCGCGCAGCTTCGTGATGCCGATTTCGGTTTTGAGCACAAAATGCGTCGCAGGGTTCCCCAGCGTCACGATGATATCCGGCCAGATGCTGCGAATCTGCTCCCGCAAAAACGGCGAGCAGGCGAGCACCTCATCGGGCCGAGGATCGCGGTTTCCCGGAGGACGGCACTTCAGCACGTTCGCGATGTAGATATCCTCCCGCTTGAGCCCTGCGAGCGAGAGGATCCCGTTCAGGTTCTCTCCGGCCCTGCCCACAAACGGCTCTCCCTGCAGGTCTTCATTGCGCCCGGGGGCCTCGCCCACAAACATCACGCGCGCATGGGGGTTGCCCACACCGAACACGATGTTCGTGCGCGTCTCGTACAGCGGGCACAGGCGGCAATCCCCCAGCACGGAGCGGATCTCCTCGAGGGAGACCTCGCGTGGCTTCTGGTGCTCATGCCCTGGAATATGCATCACGCCCATGGGTGCTCCTTAGCAGTAGATCTTCTCGAGCCGCATGCCGAACCCGCACGCAACCTCGTAGTTGATGGTGCCGCGCAGCTGCGCCATCTCGTCCATCGTGATCTCGGCGTCCCCGTCGCGCCCGACGACGGTCATGATATCGCCCATCTGGGCCTCGGGAATCTGCTGGCGGGAAGTCTGGGTGATCGCGACCATCATCTGATCCATGCAGATGTTGCCCACCTGGGGGATGCGCATGCCGCGATACAGCACGTCCATGCGATTCGAGAGCGTGCGGGACAGACCGTCCGCATAGCCGAGCGGCAGGGTGCAGATCTGCACGCGCGCGCGGGGAACGCGGTAGGTGAAGCCGTACCCGACACCCTCTCCCATTGCCGGGTGCGCGGTTCGCGTCACGCGCGCCTTGACGCTCATGACGGGGTCGAGCGGGAACACAGGGCGCGTGACCTCACTGGGCTGCAATCCGTACAGGCCGATACCCGCGCGAATCATATCGTAATGCGTCGAGCCGTCGAGGATCGACGCCACGGTGTTGTCGCAGTGGACAATACCGCACTCATATCCCGCATCCTTCATGGCGGCGACCGCCTCGTCGAAACGCTTGCACTGCAGCTTATAGTCCCAGCCGTTCGACTCTTCGGCAGTCGCAAAATGCGTGAACACGCCGTCGCAATGGATGCCGCGATGGAAATCGATCTCGCGCCGGAACTCGAGGACATCGGCATAGTGCACGCCGATGCGATTCATGCCCGTCTCGATCGCCATGTGGTATTTGCCGATCGTGCCGCAGCTCACCGCGCGCTCTCCGTAGGCGAGGGCGAACTCCGATGTGTAGATGGAGGGCATGAGATCGTGCTCGAGCAGCGTGTCGATCGCCGTCATCGGGGGCTCGCTCAGCACCAAAATCGGCTCGACGATCCCGCCTTGGCGAAGCTCGACCCCCTCGTTCACCGTCGCCACGGCGAACATGTCGGTCCCCGTGGCGTGCATGACCTTTGCGCAGGCAACAGCCCCATGACCGTACGCGTCCGCCTTCACGACGCAGCACAGGCGCTGTCGCGGCCCCAAGAGGTTTTTAAACGCACGCGTATTGCGACGAAGCGCGCCCTGGTCGATTTCGACCCACGCCCATCGCGTCAGAGGCTCCTTGCGAAGCACCATGGCCTACTCAGCCTCCCCATCGGTCAGAATTCCCAAATCCTTGCAGGCCTCGTTTTCCACAAGCTGAAGCGCCTCGCCGATCAGGTCGATCAGATCCGTGGCGATAACGCTCTTTTCGCCATATTCGGCGGCTGCGGCAAAACCCGTATAGGAATGAACGGCGACCGCGTAGGCGCACAGCAGCTCCCAGCGATCAACATCGCCATGGGCGGTCGCAACGGTCCCCGCCATAATACCGGCGAGCACATCCCCCGACCCGGCCGTCGCAAGAGAGGCGGGTCCCGAGATGGGAATGAGCACCTTTTCTACGCCCACGATAGCCGTCGTCGCGCCCTTCGCGACCACGACCAGATTATCCGATCCGACCGCCCACTCGATGCGCTGGGCGGCATCGATGGCCGTACCCAGGTCGTCAACCGGAACGTCACCCACCAGGCGAGATAGCTCGCGGTGATGAGGCGTCAAGATGAGCGGGGCCTCGCGACGATAGAGCTCGGGAGTCTTGTCGATACCGTCAATCGAAAGACGCGCAAGGCAGTTGAGGGCATCGGCGTCCAAGATAAGCGGCACGTCGAGTTCAAGCAGGCCGGAAACAACCTGCATGCAGCCGGATGCCGTCGTCATCCCGGGCCCGCAGAGCACGCAATCATATTTCTTTGCGATCTCGCACACCACTTGGCGCGCAGCGGCACCGAACGATCCGCGTGAATCGGACGGAATGGCGATGACCGGAATCGAGGGAAGCGCCATGCGAATCAGATTCGCACACGCATCGGGCGCAGCGACAGCAACATAGCCGGCGCCCGCACGCGCTGCGGACTTCGCGGCCATCATGGCAGCACCGGGATACCGAGCGGACCCCGCGACCACGAGCACCGATCCGCGGGAATACTTGTTGACGTTGGCAGGCAGAGGCTCGATGTAATCCACCAGGTCCGCAGGCTCAACGATTTCAGCCGCATGATCGACATCGTCGATAACCTCATCCAACCGATCGTAAAGCTCGCCGCACACGAGCTCTCCGACAAACTGGGGGCCGTCGGCGCTATAGAGGCCTATCTTGGGGGCGATCATGGTGGCCGTCTTATCAGCCCGCACGCAGTAATCGGCGGCAACGCCGCTGTCAGAATCTAAGCCGGAGGGAACGTCGACGGAAATCACGCGAGGAGAACTGTCGTTCAGCGTCGGGATCCAGATGGAAAACGGCGGACGGACCTCTCCGTGGAAGCCGGTTCCCAAAATCGCATCGATAGCAAGATCGGCTTTCACCAGAAAAGCTGCAAGCTCGTCGCGCGAGGGACCAACGACGATCTCGACATCGCGCCCCGCGGTACGACGGGCGACATGGCGCGCCAAAGCAGACGGAACCTCATTGGGCTCAACGGGAGACACAACGACGACATGGACATCATGCTGCTGCAGGATGTCAGCCGCAACCCAGCCGTCGCCGCCGTTGTTGCCAAAGCCGACAAGAACAACGACCTCCTTCGGATGATACGAAAGAGCTGTCGAAGCTACGAACTCGCCCGCATGCTCCATAAGCTCAGCTTTGGACGTGCCTTCACGCTCGATGATGTTCTCGAGCTTGACTACTTCTTCGGTACTCAGAATAGGCTTCATATAAGCTCCCGTTTCAGTTAGGCCGTTTCGCCGTCCGAGGCGGACAGCTCAATGATAGATGCGCTATCAAGCTCGTCGAGGACCGCACGAGCCTCACGAAAGGATTTTGCGATCTTCGTCCGATCATCTTCTTTGACATCTTTTGGCTTAGGGCGAACATCGGCGGTAATGGCAAGGGCGTTCGCAATGGCCAAATCGGTGGTGAACGATAAGGACAAGGCGACCTCAACAATACCTTGATGCTGGGCGATCTCTGCAGCGCGGCCGCTCAGGACAGCAAGGGGCTTGCCGTTCTTATCACGAGATACGGAAACATCAGATCGACAGACACCTTGACCAAAACCGGTACCGAGCGCTTTAAGGACAGCTTCCCGAGCAGCGAACCTGCAAGCATAGTGCGCCGCAGGACGTGCAGAAGCATCGCAATACGCCCGTTCCTCATCAGTAAACAGGCGCTGAGCAAATGAAGGCGTCCTCTCGAGAATCTGCTCCATGCGGCTGATCTCGACGATGTCGACACCGATTCCCGCCTCTGCCATATACACCACCTAAATCATCTACAAATGCACATGCATAGGTATTGTACTAGCAACTGAGAGATACGACGCAGAAGCACGCAGGAACCACGACAGCCGAAGTAGGCGAAGGCACCGAAACACGGCATGAAAAAGGGGAGGGCCCCGCGGGAACATCCCGCGGGGCCCTCCCCTGCGACGAAGCGCCGTCCACCGGTCAGCGGCGCCCTGCTCTCCCACGGGCTTCCCCCGCAGTACC